>DASYLQ010000553.1:0-4146 GCA_036009485.1 Janthinobacterium sp. | reverse complement strand
CAGCGTCGTCTGCTGCTGAGTGAAGAGCGAGATGGCGCTGACGGTATCCAGGTCTTGCAGGTTCGATAGCGTGGTGGCGTACTGCACGGTCATGGAAGCGCCGGTGGCGTCGAGCGAGTCCAGCTCCTTCTGGCTGGAACCGACCTTGGCGTCCACCGTCATGATGTTGTCCTTCGCCGTCGCCAGGCTCAGACTGGCGGCGTTCAAGCCATTGGTCAGCGCGGCCTGCCCGGCGGCGCCGGTGGCGGGCGTGTTCAGCACTTGCAGCAGATTGGTCAGCGTGGTGAACACCGATTGATTCGTGCTGGGCGCCACGGTAAAGGAATCGCCGTCGGCCGGCGCGCCGGTGATATTGGTTTGCTGTCCGTCGAAATTGATGGTCTGTCCGCTGACATAGGGAATCGCGGCGACGGCCGGCGGCGCCGGCAGCACCGTCGTTCCCTTGGTGGCGTCCGTCACGGTATAGGTGGTGACGGCGGCCGTGTTCGTGGTCGGATCGGCCGGCGTCACCTGAAAATTGATGGTGTAGGTGTCGCCCGTCAGCAAGCTCTTGTCCGATACCGAGCCTGGATCGATGACGCCGCTGCCGCCGCGGCCGACATTGCCCGGATTGATGCCGCCGCTGGCGAGGTCGCCCGGATCGGCCGACACGGTAAACGTGCCGTTGCCGGTCAGGTTGCTGTCGAACACGGCGCTGCCCGGATCGCTGACGGGAATCGTGCGGTTCGAGCCGACCTGCAGCGTGCGCTGGCCCTGGTCGCCCTGGTAGGTGGCGCCGGTGGCGCTGGGCGTATAGGGTATGGTGGTCGACTTGTAGCCGGAGAATAGATAACCGCCGGCGCCGTCCGAGGTATTCGCCGTGCCCACCAGCTGGTCCAGCGCGCTTTGCACCTGGGTCGCCAGCGAGGCGCGGTCGACGTCGGCCAGCGTCGGATTGCCGGCATTCACGACGATGGTTTGCACGCTGGTGATCGTGTCGCGCGCGCTGGTCAGCGCCACGTCTTCTTGCGACAGGGAATTCTTGGCGTTGTTGCGGTTCGTCACCAGCTGGGTATTCAGCGATTGCGATTGCGTCACTTCCAGCGCGCGCGAACTGGCGATCGGATCGTCGGCCGGCGTCAGATTCTTTTGGTTGGACGACAGTTGCAGCTGGGTCTTGTTCAGGGCCGACTGCAGATTGTTCATCTGCGTCGTCGCCGTATCGTAGATGGTACTGGTACTGATGCGCATGATTTTGCCTCTTTTACAATCGACTGCTGGCCATTAATTAGTGCCGCCTAAACTCAGCAAGGTATTGAACAGCGTGCTGGCGATCTGGATCACCTTGCCGGACGCCTGGTAAGCCTGCTGGTATTTCAGCAAATTGGCCGCTTCTTCGTCGAGATTCACGCCCGACACGTTTTGCTGGGCCGTGGTGGTGGTCGTCAGCAAGGTGGCGGCGGCCGAGCCGCTGACCTGGGCCGCGCGCGCATTATTGCCGACAAAACTCACCATTTGCGCATACGCGCCCTGCAGCGTGGCCGTGCCGTTGCTCATCACGTTCGCCGTCTGTATTCCCGCCAGCAAGACGGCATTGCGGTTGTCGCCCACGCCGCTGGTGTTCGGACCGACGGTAAAGGTGTCGTTATTGCCCGGCGGACCGTTGCTGATGCTCAGGTTGACGCCGCCGAAACTCAGTTGCGCGCCATCCGTGTACGGCACCGGCGTACCGGCCGGATAGACGGTGGACGTGCCGTTGCTGGTGACGGTGACGTCGGCCGCCGCCGGATTGAAGTTCAGCACGCCGCCGCCCGTCACCGGATTGGCCGGATCGTTGACGGTATAGGTCATCGTCACCGGCGCGGCCAGGGCGTTGCCCAGATAAGTATTGTCGATGCTGCCCGCGCTGATGGTCGCCGAGCCCGTATTCGTGACGGCGGCGGCGGTGCTGATCGGCGTTCCCGCCGCGATCAGCGCCGTGTCGGAAATGGCGACGTTGATGGTCGCCGCCGCATTGGCGGTGGGCCGGACCTCGAAGCTGTCGCCCGCCGCGGCGCTGCCGCTGATGGAAAAATCGACGCCGTCGATGGTTTGCGGCGTCGCTTGCGGATACGGATTGATGGTGGTTTGCTGGCCATCCGATTCGCGCGTGACGACATAATTGGTGCCGTCGAACTTGACGTTGTAGTCGCTGCCGGTCAGCTTGGAGGGGTCGCTGACAGCCGCCGTGATCTGGGTGGTGCCGGTCGCGCTGTTGGCCGTGTTGGCGGTGCCGGTGACCGTGCCCAAGGTAAACAGCGGGCCGCCCGGGTTGCCGTTCAAATCCTGGCCCAGTTCATTCTGGTTATTGAACGACACGGCGAGGCCGGCCGCCACCATGCCCAGCTGGTTTTGCGTGGCGCTCAGGGTATCCGAGCGAAAGGTCATCAAGCCGCCCAGCAAGCCGCCGGTGATGCTGCTGTCGGGCATGACGGTAGTCCTGACGCCGCTGACGAAGGCGATTTCCATCTGGTCCGGATTGCTGGTCGACGGCACCGCCGCCAGTTGCGACGCCGTATTGCCCGACACCAGGGGCTGGCCATTGCCGATGGTGACAGTGAGGCTGTTATTGTCGCCGGCCACAGCCGTGGTCTTGACATAGGTGTTCAACTGGGCCACCAGCTCGTCGCGCTGGTCGAGCAAATCGTTGGGCTGGTTGCTGGCGTTGGTGGCGAGGCCGGCGATCTGGCCATTCAGGCCGGCAATCTGCTGGGCCAGGGCATTCACCGTCGACACCGTCGAGGTGATTTGCTGGTTGATGCCGCTGTTGATGTCCGACAGTTGCGAGCTGAGAGCCTGGAAGTTCGACGCCATCGTGCTGGCGCTCGACAGCATCGACTGGCGCGAGGCCGCCGAGGATGGATTGGCGCTCATGTCCTGGACGCTGGAAAAGAAATCCTGCAAGGTCGGAGACAGGCCGGCGGTCGGATCGGCGATCAGGTTGTCGATCTGGCTGATCTGCGCGGTATAGGCGTCGAGGGAACTGGAATTGCTTTGCGCCGCGTTCACCTGGTTCGTCAGGTAACTGTCGTAGACGCGCTGGACTTCGGACACCTGGGTGCCGGTGCCGACAAAGCCGACGCCGATGTTTTGCGACGGCAACGTCCCCTGCACCACCGTTTGCCGGTTATAGCCGGGCGTGTTGGCGTTGGCGATGTTGTTGCTGGTGGTGGCCAGGGCGGCTTGCGCCGCGTATAAACCACTGCTGCCGATGCTGAGTAGATCTGATGGCATGATGTTCTGTCTTTATTCTGTCAGTTGGTTTACGGCGCCATCGGCCAAAACTTGAAATATGTTCACTGGCCCGCTTGGCGGGGGCAGGCGCCTGGCCGTCGCTTGTATCCGCTTATTCCTTAGCCGGCCAGCGAATGCTTGATGATGCGCGTCAGCTTGGCGGCGTAGTTAGGGTCGGTGGCGTAGCCGGCGCGCTGCAAGCCTTGGGCGAAACTGCTGGCGTCGCCTGCGCTGGCAATGACTTTTTCATAACGCTTATTGCTGCTGAGCGTATTCGCGTAATCCTTGAAGCTATCGGCGTAGGAATCGTAGGCGCGGAATTTCTCGGTCCTCGTCTGCGGCCGGCCGTTGACATATTCGGTGGTGACGGCGTCGACCGTCTTGCCGGTCCAGCCGGCGCCGGCCTTCATGCCGAACAGGTTGTGGCTGGCGCTGCCGTCGCGGCCCTTGATCTCGCGCTTGCCCCAGCCGCTTTCCAGCGCCGCCTGGCCCAGCATGAACTTGGCCGGAATGCCGGTTTGCCGGCTGGCCGCTTCGGCCTGGGCGCCGAGCTTTTCCTGGAAGGCGCGCACATGCGGCGCCTGCTGCAGCGTCGGAATGCCGGCGCCGGGGCGGCCGCCCTTGTCGCCGGATACCGCCGGCAAGGCCGCCGCGGCGGCCGCCTGGGCTTTCTTGAAGGCCTCCACCGCCGCCGGCAGGCTGGACGAGGATGGCGACAGCGTCGCGCCGTCCAGCGCATCGCGCGCCGCCGCCTGCGCCGACAACTGGCGGATCAGGGCGTCGGCCAGGCCGGTGCCGCGCTTGGCCATGGTTTGGCTCATCTGCTGGTCCAGCATGCTGGTAAACATCTTGCTCTGCTCGCTGTCGAGCGGACCGTCCTGCGGCGTGGCCTCG
>DASYLQ010000552.1:0-1721 GCA_036009485.1 Janthinobacterium sp. | reverse complement strand
TCAGTTTTGCCTTGATCTGGCCCATCACCGCAAAAGTGGCCTGTTCGCCGGCCAGGATCGCCAGGTTGCGGCCGTTGAAGTCGTTGCCCTTCATCGCCCCCAGGCTGGGCTGGATGACGATGTCGGCGTCCTTCAGCTCGAACTGGTTGATGCGCTGGCCCATGATGCTGAAGGTTTGCAGGATCACTTCCATCGAGCTGATGGCCGCCTGCGCATCCGTTTGCGTCGAAATATTGACGGCGATGATGAAGTCGGCGCCCATTTCGCGCGCGAAGCGCACCGGCACCGGCGCCACCAGGCCGCCGTCGACATAGGTATGGCCGCTGATGCCGACCGGCTGGAACACGCCCGGCACCGCCGAGGAGGCGCGCACCGCCATGCCCGTGTTCCCGCGCTGGAACAGGATAGGCTGGCCGTTTTTCAAATCCGTGGCGACGGCGCCGAAGGGAATCTTCAGCTTTTCCATCGGCGCATTGTGGACCGCCTTGTTGACATAGTTTTGCAGCGCCTCGCCCTTCAGCACGCCCGAGGAACTGCCGAACAGCGGCATGGCCCAGTCGGAAATCGCCGCCTCGTCCATATCCATGGCCATTTTTTGCAGCGCAAAGCCGGAATTGCCGGCCGCGTAGAGCGCGCCGACCACGCTGCCGGCGCTGGTGCCGACGATGACGTCGGCTTCGATGCCCTGCGATTCCAGGGCCTTGATCACGCCGATGTGGGCAAAGCCGCGCGCCGCCCCGCCGCCCAGGACCAGGCCGATGCGGATCTTGCGCGCTACGGCAGGCGCGACCACGGCAGCAGCCGCCTGGACCGGCGGCGCCGCCGGGGGAGCGCTCTGGCAGGCGGTCAGCAGGAAGGCGGCGATGGATAACAGCGAGAAGCGTCTTGGGTGCATGGGATGGGGTGGGTTCGGCGGCTTGGCGTTGCAGATTGTAACGTAATTGCAGAGGCGAAAGAACCCAGGGCAAGAGACGCGCCCTCCCATCAATTCAGCAGCAACTCCCCCTCCACCGGCGACGTCACCGATTTCGGCATGCAAACAATGAAGCTGCTGCCCTTGCCCGCCGCCGACTTGATCGACAAGGTGCCGCCGTGGCGCAGCAAGACGTGCTTGACGATCGCCAGTCCGAGGCCGGTACCCTGGGTTTCGCGCGAACGGCTCTTGTCGACGCGGTAGAAACGCTCGGTCAGGCGCGAGATATGCTCCGGGCTGATGCCGATGCCGGTATCGTGCACGGCGAACTTCGGCCCGTTCGGCGTATCCAGCCAGGCCAGGTGGACGGTGCCGCCGGCCGGCGTGTAGCGCACCGCGTTCGAGGCCAGGTTGCCGAAGGCGCTGTGCAGCTCTTCGACGCTGCCCAGCACGTCCGGGCCATTGCATTCCATCGTCACCTGGTGCTTGCCGTTCGATAGCGCGCGCGCCTCGCGCGCGATCTGTTCCATCAGCTTGTTGATGTCGACCTTTTCCGGGCGCAGCGGATAGTCCACCGACTCCAGCCGGGACAGGGTCAGCATGTCCTCGATCAGGTGCTGCATGCGGTGCGCCTGTTCGGTCATCAGCTTGATGTGGGCGGCGCGCGTGGGCGCGTCCAGGTCCACCTCGCTGGAGGCGATTTCAAGGAAGCCGACGATCACCGTCAGCGGCGTGCGCAATTCGTGCGAGGCGTTGGCGATGAAGTCGCGCCGCATCTCTTCGATGCGCTGGGTCTCGGTGGCGTCGT
>DASYLQ010000551.1:0-4065 GCA_036009485.1 Janthinobacterium sp. | reverse complement strand
CAGCAGCTGCTTGAACAGTTGCGGGCTCTGCGGCAGCGCGAAGAAGGTGCCGTCGTTGGCGCGGCTGGGCACCAGGTAGTCGCGCGCACCTTCGGGCGTGCTCTTGGTCAGCATCGGCGTTTCGATATCGATGAAGCCCAGTTCGTCGAGGTATTTGCGCACTTCCATCGTCACCTTGTAGCGCAGGCGCAGGTTGTTTTGCATTTGCGGACGGCGCAGGTCGAGCACGCGGTGGGTCAGGCGGGTGGTTTCGGACAGGTTGTCGTCGTCCAGCTGGAAGGGCACGGCGACCGAGGGGTTCAGCACTTCGAGCAGGCTGCAGACGACTTCGATCTTGCCCGACTTGAGGTTGCTGTTGACGGTGCCTTCGAGGCGGTTGCTGACCACGCCGGTGACGCGCAGGCAGTATTCATTGCGCACCGCCTCGGCCACCTTGAACACTTCGGCCTGCTCGGGATTGCAGACGATCTGCACCAAGCCTTCGCGGTCGCGCAAGTCGATGAAAATGACGCCGCCGTGATCGCGCCGGCGATGCACCCAGCCGCACAGGCTGACGGTTTGTCCGAGCAAGGCTTCAGTGGTGAGGCCGCAGTAGTGAGTACGCATTGACATAAAATTTCTCAGTCCAGGTTAAATTATTCGATGGCCGCTCCCGCTCCAGGGCAGGGAGAACGGACCGGTGTTTTATTTGTACGCCGCTGTTTCCTTGCCGGCCAAGGGGACATGGTCGGGAGCGACCACGCCCATCGAAACGATATATTTCAGCGCGGTATCGACGCTCATGTCGAGCTCGACGACGTCGCTGCGCGCCATCATCAGGAAAAATCCCGAGGTCGGGTTCGGCGTCGTCGGCACGTACACGCTGACGTAGTCGCCCACCAGGTGATTCTTCACGTCGCCGCCCGGCGTGCCGGTCAGGAAGGCGATGGTCCACGAATTCTGGTGCGGATACGGCACCAGCACGGCCTTGCGGAAGGCGTTGCCGGACGAGGAAAACAGCGTGTCCGACACCTGCTTCACGCTCGAGTACAGCGAATTGACGATGGGGATGCGCTGCAAGACCTTTTCCCACATGCGCACGACGTAATTACCCACCAGGTTACTGGTCAGCAAGCCGGTGATGAAGACGATGATGATCGTCAGCATCGTTCCCAGGCCTGGAATGTCGAAACCGAACAGGGTGCGCGGCTGCCAGCGCTCCGGCACGAACAGCAGCGACTGGTCCATCGTGCTGATCACCAGATTCAAGACCCAGGCCGTGATGGCCAGGGGAACCAGGATCAGCAATCCGGTAATGAAATATTTACGCATCGATTTCTCTGTGGTGGACGGGTGAAACGCCTCAGTCGGCGCCGCTGGCCGGCGCCGCCGGGGCGCTCTTGGTGTCGGCCGCCGGCGCCGCGTCTTTCGGCCCGTCTTTCGGCCCGTCTTTCGGCCCGTTGGGTACCGCCGTGCTCGGCGGCGTGCCGCCGCGGAAATCGGTGGCGTACCAGCCCGTGCCCTTGAGCTGGAAACCGGCGGCGGTCAGTTGTTTCTTAAAAGCCGGCTTGCCACAGGAAAGGCAAACGGCCAGCACCGGGTCGGATATCTTTTGCAAGACATCCTTGGCAAAACCACAGTCATCACAGCGGTAAGCGTAAATCGGCATCAATTACTCCGCAAAAATCATCAAAACCCTGAATTATAAAGCTTTTCCAGTCCACTCCGGCATTTCAGCCTGCCTGCGGCAGCCGCGGCGCCACATTGGCGCCGGGCTGGCGTCAAGCCAGGTGATGCCAGCGCAAAAACAATTGCAGTCCCACCGCGCCGACCACAAAGGCGCCGACGAAATACACGACAAAACTCAGCAGCCGGTTGGTGCGCTGCTGCTCGGCCAGCAGGGATTTGAGCAACTGGGCGTCGGCCGTGTGCGGCTCGCCCTTGACCGTCAGGGCCTGGTGCATCAGGCGCGGCAGTTGCGGGAAGATATGCGCATAGCGCGGCGCCTCGGCCTTCAGGCGCTCGAACATGCCGCGCCAGCCGACTTGCTCGCCCATCCAGCGCTCCAGATAAGGCTTGGCGGTCTTCCACAGATCCAGGTCGGGATCGAGCTGGCGCCCCAGGCCTTCGATATTGAGCAGCGTCTTTTGCAGCAGCACCAGTTGCGGCTGCACTTCGACATTGAAGCGGCGCGAAGTCTGGAACAGGCGCAGCAGGATCTGGCCGAAGGAGATGTCTTTCAGCGGGCGGTCGAAGATCGGTTCGCAGCAGGCGCGCACCGCCGATTCCAGTTCGTCGACGCGGGTTTCCTTCGGCGCCCAGCCCGACTCGATATGCGCCTCGGCGACGCGCTTGTAATCGCGCCGGAAAAAGGCCAGGAAATTTTGCGACAGGTAATCCTTGTCGAAATCGTTCAGCGTGCCGACGATGCCGAAGTCCAGTGCAATATAGCGGCCGAACGATTCCGGCGCCACCGACACCAGGATATTCCCCGGGTGCATATCGGCATGGAAAAAGCCGTCGCGGAAGATCTGGGTGAAGAAAATCTCGACGCCGTCGCTGGACAGTTTTTTCAAGTCGATGCCGGCGGCGGCCAGGCGGTCGATCTGCGACACCGGGATGCCGTACATGCGCTCCATCACGATGACGCTGCTGGAACAGAAATCCCAGTACATTTCCGGCACCAGCAACAGCTTGGAATCGGCGAAATTGCGCCGCAACTGGCTGGCGTTGGCGGCTTCGCGCATCAGGTCCAGCTCGTCGTGCAGGTATTTGTCGAACTCGCCCACCACTTCCTTCGGCTTCAGGCGCTTGCTGTCGGCCCAGATACGGCCTATCCATTCGGCGGCGATGTGCATCAGCGCGACGTCTTCGTCGATCAACTTCTTCATGCCGGGACGCAGCACCTTGACCGCCACTTCCTTGCCATCCTTCAGGCGGGCGAAGTGGACCTGGGCGATCGAGGCCGAGGCCACGGGAAGGCGCTCGAAATGCGCGAACAGCAGGTCGGGATGGGCGCCCAGCGATTTCTTGATCTGGGCGATGGCCAGGTCGGAATCGAAAGGCGGCACGCGGTCTTGCAGGCGCGCCAGCTCGTCGGCCAGGTCGGGCGGCATCAGGTCGCGCCGGGTCGACAGCACCTGGCCGAACTTGACGAAGATCGGCCCCAGCTCTTCCAGCGCCATGCGCATGCGCACGCCGCGCGGCGCCGACAGGTCGCGCCAGAAAATCAATGTATCGATCAGCTTGGCGGTGCGCGGCACCTTCAGGCCGGAAATGGCGATTTCATCGAGGCCGTACTTGACCGCCACCCGCAGGATTTTCAGCAGGCGTAAAAATTTCAATATCATTTATGATCCAGTGATTGTTGCGGCGGCGCCGAACCGGGCGACGCAGCGGCCGGCTTGGGCGCAGTCTTTTGCGCCAGCTTCCGCTCCAGCTTTTCAATGCGCTTGGCGGCCCGTTCGACGTCGTCGCGCAGGCGCACCACGCCGCCCGCCAATTCATCGACCATGGCCGGACGCACCAGCAGCGGCTGCTCTTCGAGAAAAAATTCGGCGACGTTTTCGGCCAGTTTTTGCTGCCCGCTTTTGGCCGCCGCGAACAGCGAGCGGGCGCCCGACACCAGGCGGGCGGCGGCGATCGGACCGACGACTCTTTCCAGGTCGTGCTCGGTATCCCAGCGCAACTGCTTGCCGAGCTGCGAAATCGTATTCGCGAACTCGGCGTCGCCCTCGATCTTCACATAGGAAAAAGCGCGCTCGCGGTTTTGCAGCAGCAGCGGCAAATCGGCAGGCTTGATGCGGATCGTCATGTCGGCGCCGGCGTCGGCCGGCGCCGCTTCGACCAGCCCGTCGCCGGCGATGCGCAGGCGCAGCACGGCCGGGCCGGCGTCTATGCAGGCCAGCTTGCCGGCATGGCGCGCCAGTTGCTGGCGGGCCCAGGGTTCTTGCGCCAGCAAATGATTAATCGTAGCGGTAACGGGGAGCAGCAGCGCGGAAATGGTCATAAGTGATTACAGTCGATAGACAAAACAAAACCGCCCAGGATGATGCCGGGCGGTTTTGATCTTACCAGTTTGCCGGG
>DASYLQ010000550.1:0-2184 GCA_036009485.1 Janthinobacterium sp. | reverse complement strand
CTCGCATATCCAGGATTCGGCGCTCTACCGGCCGGATGCGCCGGCCAGCCTGCCGACGCAATTGTGGCGCCTGCGGCCGGTACGCGGCGGCATGTACCCCAATCAACAGCGCGGGCAATAAGAGCGTATCCAGTAGGGAGGCGGCAGCTGCGACGGTCAATGACGTCAGCCGCCACTCCTTGTCCAATATAAAGAGCGCAACGGACAGATCCGCCAGCTGAAGCGACGCGAATGGCTGGCCCTGTCTTGCTTGGTAGCCGCCCTGCCCCAGCAGCGCATCATGCGCCTCTTGACACTTTCTTGCTGTTCAGCATTTATTGCGCCAGCGCAGAACAATTGCTTCGCAAAGACTCAATAATGGCCTCCGTTCTCCGGCGCTGATCGCCGTGCCGGCCCCGCGCGTTTTGAAGTGCGCCTGATCCTGCGAGCACTGGACATCAGGCCCGTAGCGCTGAATTCCCGCTCCCGGCCCGGCTACGGCACCTTCCCTGGTCAGCCAGCCGCAGACGGTCGATCAGAACCCGCTACCACATCACTTTCTAACTGGAGGCCATGATGGACGATGACGACGATTTCGACGGTGCGGAACTGCTGGCGCAGTACCTGAGCGCCAAAAACCGCCCGCTGCGCATGCGCCTGGGCTTCCCTGACGGCCCCTCGGACAATGTGCTCCTGCCGCAGCGCATCCATGGTGTCGAGGCCATTTGCGACGGGATAGAGCTGCGCATTTACTGCGTCGCGCTCGATGCCCGGATCCCGCTCGAGACCCTGATCGGCTTGCCGGTGGAAGTGCAGATCGTCACCGACCAGGGCAATTTACGCAGCCTCTGCGGCATCGTCGCCGAGGCCAGCAAGGGCGAAAGCGACGGCGGCCTGGCCACTTACCAATTGGTGATGCGCGATGCCCTGGCCATCCTCGATCTGAGCGTCAACACGCGCGTCTTTTTCAACCAGACCGAATTGGACGTGGTCCAGACCGTCCTGAGGGAAATGCGCAAAAACAACCCCGCGCTGGCCGCCACGTTCGAATTCGAAGTCGACACCGCGCTCGCCCTGCGCCGGGACCCCGCGCGCCAGCAAATCGTCCAATGCAACGAAGGCACCGGCGCCTTCCTGCGCCGCCTGCTGAAACGGCGCGGCATCGCCTGGTTCTTCCGCCCCGGCCGCGCGGCGCCCGCGGGCGCCCCGGACGCTGGCGAGGCGCCCGCCGCGCCCGCGCATACCATGGTCCTGTTCCATGACGCCAGGCGCCTGAAACAAAGTTCAGCCGGCCGGGTCAGGTTCCACCGCAACGGCGCGACCGAAGAGCGCGACACCATCACCGCCTGGAGCGGCGTGCGGTCGCTAAGGCCGGGGCGCGTGACGCGCTTCAGCTGGGACTACGGCAATCCGCTCGGCACCGGCTTCATGAGCGCCAGCGCCGCCAGCCAGGCCGACCAGGGCCAGAAGGGCAACCGGCTCGCCGCCGGACTCGAGCAATACCTGACGGAGGCGCCCCACGTCCGCGACAACTATGAGGATCTTTGCTCGCTGGCGCAGCAGAACATGGCGCGCTCGGACTTCGAATCCCAATGCTACTACGCCGAGGGCGGCGTGCGCGACTGCAGCGCCGGCGAATACATCGGCCTCGACGGCCACCCGGACCTGGAAAATCATTCCGAGGAAGAAACTCAGTTCCTCATCCTGTCGCAGCACATCACGGCGCAAAACAACCTGCCCAAGGGCTTCGACGCCAGGGTCGAGCGGCTGTTCGCGCGCAACCGCTGGAGCATCGACGCCGCCGAGCTGCCGCTGGCGCAGCGCAACTGGTTCGATGCGGGCGAGATGCGTTTCTTGACGCGCATGACCTGCGCGCGGCGCACCATCCGCTTCGTGCCGGCCTGCGCTGCGCGCGCCGATCTGCCGCATCCGCAGATACAGAGCGCCATCGTGGTCGGGCCGCCCGGCGAAGAGGTCCATTGCGACGCGCAGGGCCGCGTCAAGGTGCGCTTCGGCGGCATGCGCGAACAGGACCACGCGCACGCGGACGGCGCCGGCGCCTCCGGCACCGATGCCGATTCGGCCTGGGTCCGCGTGGCGAGCAACTGGGCCGGCGCCGCCGCGGGCGGCCCTTGCTTCGGCGCGCTGGGCTTGCCGCGCCCGGGCACCGAAGTGCTGATCGCCTTCCTGGGCGGCGATCCCGAC
>DASYLQ010000549.1:0-10871 GCA_036009485.1 Janthinobacterium sp. | reverse complement strand
CGATCGCGAAGCGGATGCTGGCGCCGCTGCCGCCGGCGCGGAATTTTTTCGGGCTCATGCCAAGCACGCCGTCGGCCGTCGCGTAGAACCGGCCGCTCGAATTGAAGCCGGCCGCGTAGATCGCTTCGGTCACCGTCGTAGCCTGGCCCAGGCCCTGCTTGACGCGCTGCGCGCGCTGCGCGGCGGCATACGCCTTGGGCGTGATCCCGGTGTGGCTCTTGAAGATGCGGTGGAAGTGGAAGCGGCTCATGCCGCAGGCCGCGGCCAGGCGGTCGAGGTCGAGCGCTTCGTCGGCGGCGTCGATCAGGCGGCAGGCTTTGGCCACCACCTGCGCATGGCGCTCGGCCAGCGGCGGCTGGTCCGGCTTGCAGCGCAGGCAGGGACGGAAGCCGGCCGCCTCGGCCTCGGTGCAACTGGCATGGAATTGCACATTGGTGCGCAAGGCCGGCCGCGCCGCGCACGAGGGCCGGCAATACACGCCAGTGCTGCGCACGGAATAATAGAAGACGCCGTCGGCGCCCGGGTCGCGCCGCTGCAGCGCGGCCCAGCGCTGCTCGTCGGAGTCGTAGGCGCCGGAGTCGTAGGCGCCGCCCTTTGCTGAAGTGTTCATGATCTGTTCCAATGCAAATGTGAAAACGCCTTCATGATAACCAGCGCCGCCGCCGCCGGCACCCCGCCCCTTGCTTTCGAATCCGGCGCCTGCGGCCGCGGCGGCGGGCGATGCTAAAATTGCCGCAAGGCGCAAGTTCGGCGCCGCCGCCGCGCCCTTCGGAGACCAGGTTGGAACAGCATAACTCGCAAGACACTATCCCCATTTTTCAGCGCATCAAGGACTATCTGCTGGCTGAAATCGCCGCCGGACATTGGAAGGAAGGCGACGTGATCCCCTCCGAGCAAGCCCTGGTCAAGCAATTCGGCGTCTCGCGCATGACCGTCAACCGCGCCGTGCGCGAACTGACCAGCGAACAGATACTCACGCGGCGCCAGGGCTCCGGCACCTTCGTGGCCCAGCAAAAATACCAGGCCACGCTGCTGGAAATCAGGAGCATCGCCGACGAGGTGCGGGCGCGCGGCCACGTCCACCGCAGCAGCCTGCAACTGCTGGAGCGCAGCAAGGCGTCCGACCTGCTGGCCAGGCAGTTCGGCCTGGCGCCGGAACAGCCGCTGTTCCATTCGCTGATCGTGCATTTCGAGAACGGCGTGCCGATCCAGGTCGAGGACCGCTGGGTCAACCCGGTCTGCGCGCCGGACTATATGGCGCAGGATTTCTCGGCGCAGACGCCGAACGAATACCTGATGAAGGCGGCGCCGCTGCAGGGCGCCACCTACAGCATCGAGGCGCTGGCGGCGCCGCGCGACATCGCCGAGATGCTGGCCATCGACACCCGCCAGCCCTGCCTGGTGCTGCGGCGCCAGACCCGCTCCGGCGGCCAGGTCGCCTCGGTCGCCACCATGTGGCACCCGGGTCATCGCTATCAATTCGCGGGTAGCTTTGCGTAGGGCCTCGATGCTCACTGGTTTTAACTAACATTGAGCTTTGCAACAGTCTCACGCGAATATCACCGGGGGCACGCCGACGGCGCCCCCGATTAATCGGCAATTTTCACTGAAAATCACGCTTATTCCTCCTCAGAAAAAGTAAACACTGCACTGAAAAATTCGATGCTATAGTTGCCCTCTACAGTCCGGCATAACGGCTACCGTCGTTGCTGCAGCCCTGTATTTCAGCTCCGAGGAAAGGATAGTCTCACTTGCCGTACCGCCGCCCAAGGTCTTTGCGCGCTCCCCGCCAGCGGCGCTTTTTGCTGCGGGCGCTGGCTTGCGTGACGCTCGTACTGGGGACGGGCACGGCGGCGCTCGCCGCAGAAAAAATTACCGTGCAGTTGAAATGGCAGCACCAGTTCCAGTTCGCCGGCTATTACGCGGCCCAGGAAAAAGGCTATTACAGCGCGGCCGGCCTCGACGTCACCCTGCGCGAAACCGCGCCCGGCAGCGATTCCACCGCCAGCCTCCTGAACGGCAGCGCGCAATACGGCGTCGACAGCAGCAGCCTGCTGCTGAAGCGCGCCGCCGGCCAGCCGGTGGTGGTGCTGGCCTCGATTTTCCAGCATTCGGCGGCGGTGCTGGCGGTGCGCCGCCTGCCCGACGGCAAGGAGCGCAGGAACCTGGCCGGGGCGCGCCTGATGCTGGCGCCGAACAACGAGGAATTGCTGGCCTTCCTGAAAAAACAGGGCGTCACGCCCGGCCGCCTCGAACAGATCGACCGGACGCCCGACAACCACGACTATTACGACGCCCTGATCGACGACAAGGTGGACGCCATGTCGGCCTACCTGACCGAGGCTTCCTTCGTGCTCGACCGCAGCGGCATCGCCTACGACATCGTATCGCCGCGCCAGGCCGGCATCGATTTTTACGGCGACAACCTGTACACCACCGAAAGCGAATTGCGCGAGCATCCGGCGCGCGCCCGCGCCATGCGCGACGCCACCCTG
This sequence comes from Janthinobacterium sp., assembly GCA_036009485.1. Taxonomy (GTDB): domain Bacteria; phylum Pseudomonadota; class Gammaproteobacteria; order Burkholderiales; family Burkholderiaceae_D; genus Janthinobacterium. The sequence continues at coordinate 8,376 of DASYLQ010000549.1, read as the reverse complement.
CGCGGCTGGGCGTATGCGATGGCGCACCAGGCCGAGATCGTCGACCTGATCCGCGCCCGCTACCCCGAACGCCACAGCCGCGAGCACTTGCTGTACGAGGCGGAGCAAACCGCGCCCCTGCTGGAAGAAGACTTGATCGAGCTGGGCTACAGCAATCCGGCGCGCTGGCGCGCCATCGCCGCCACCTATGCCGGGATGGGCATGATCCCGGCCGATTTTTCGCTCGACGGCTTCCTGTATGAAGACCCGGCCGCCCATTCGCCGTGGTTGTACGCGGCCATCGGCGCCGTCTCCGCGCTGGCGCTGGCGGCGTTGGCGCTGGCCTGGCGCGTGCGCCGGGTGGCGGCGCTGCGCCATACCGAGGACCGCCTGGACCATGCCGGGATGCTGTCCAGCTGTGCGCTGGAAGGTTCCGGCGAGGGACTGTGGAACTGGCAGCGGCAGCAGCGCGTCCTGGAGTTTTCCAGCCGCTTCCGCCAGTTGCTCGGCTACCGCGACGGCGAGCTGCAGGTGGCGCCGGGCGACTGGCCGACGCTGCTGCATCCGGACGACCGCGGCCGCGTCCAGCAAGATGTCCAGCGCTACCTGGGCAGCGTCCAGCCGGGACTGGTCTTCGCCAGCGAATTCCGCATCCGCTGCAGCGACGGCAGCTGGAAATGGGTGCTCGGGCGCGGCATGGTGGCGACGCGCGACGACGCCGGCCGGCCGCTGCGCGCCACCGGCACCATGGGCGACATCAGCGAACGCAAGGCCGACGAGGAGGCGCGCGTCCGCGCCATCCTGGAAGCGGCGCCGGAGGCGATGCTGGTGGCCGACCGCGGCGGCCGCATCCGCTACGCCAACCAGATCGGCGCGCGCGCCTTCCTGTATGGGCTGGCCGAGCTGATCGGCCTGTCGATGGAGCAGTTGGTGCCGGAAACCATGCGCGGCAGCGGCGCCCAGCGCGAACTGTTTTCGCGCGAAAGCATGCCGGGCCGAGTGCTGACGGCGCGCCGCCGCGACGGTTCGCACTTCCCGGCCAAGATCAACCTGTCGCCGCTGCGCATGAGCGGCCAGGATTGCGTCATCATCGCGCTGCGCGACATGACCCAGCGCCAGCGTGCCGAGGAGGCGCTGCATGCCAGTTCCGAGCGCTACCGCCTGATCGTGCAAACCGCCGCCGAAGGCATCTGGACCACCGACGCCGACGGCCGCACCACCTTCGTCAATCCAAAGATGGCGCAGATGCTGGGCTACACGGTGGGCGAGATGCTGGACCGCGCCCTGCCCGAATTCATGGACCAGGAGGGCCACGCCCGGCTCGAGCTGCACCTGCGGCGGCGCCACCCGGGCCAGCCCGAGCAGAGCGACTTCCGCTTCTTCCGCAAGGACCGCTCCAGCCTGTGGGGCCTGCTGTCGACGACGCCGATCCAGACCGAGAACGGCGAGCACGCCGGCACCCTGGCGATGATCACCGACATCACCGACCGCCGCCTGGCCGCCGTCGCGCTGCACAATTCCAACTTGCGCATGGCGTCCGTCTTCAACGCCGTCACGAATGGCCTGGTGGTGCAGGACAGCACCGGGCGCATCCTCGAAAGCAATGCCGCGGCGGCGCGCATGCTGGCCGCCTGCGGTCCCGGCGCCAGCCTGTGGCCGGCGGTGCGCGAAGACGGCAGCGTGTTCGAGCCGGGCAGCCATCCGGTGCAACTGGCGCTCAACAGCGGCCAGCCGGTGCGCGACGTGATGATGGGCGTGCTGCAGCCGGACAGCAGCCTGGCCTGGTTGTCGGTGAACACGGAACCGATCCGCGACGAGCACGGCAGCGTCTACCTGGTGGTCTCCAGCCTGACCGACATCACCCACCACAAACGCAGCGAAACCGCGGTGCGCCAGGGCGAGCGGCGGCTGCAGGAAATCATCAACATGATGCCGATCGGCCTGTTCATCAAGGACAGCGCCAGCCGCTTCCTGTTGATGAACCGCGAATGCGAGCATCAGTTCGGCTATACCTTCGAACAGTTGAACGAGGGCAGCGACGAAGCGCTGTTCCCGGCCGAGGCGGCGGCCGAATTCCGCGCCCGCGACCGCGCCGCCTTCGCCGGCCGCGTCCTGGTCGATTACGAAGAGACGATCTGGAACCGCACCATGAACGAGGCGCGCCACCTGCGCACCTTCAAGAAACCGGTGTTCGACGAACACGGCCAGCCCGACTACCTGATCTGCATGACGCTCGACATCACCGACAGCAAGCGCGCCGAACAGGCCCTGCGCGAACTCAACGAACACCTGGAAGAGCGCGTGGTGCAGCGCACCGAGCAGCTCGACCAGGCCAAGAAGGTGGCCGAGGAAGCCAGCCAGGCCAAGGGCCAATTCCTGGCCAATATGAGCCATGAAATCCGCACGCCGATGAACGGCGTCATCGGCATGGCCTACCTGGCGCTGAAGACCGACCTCGACCCGCGCCAGCGCGACTACCTGGAAAAGATCCGCTTCGCCGGCGAGCACCTGCTGGGCATCATCGACGACATCCTCGACATTTCCAAGATCGAGGCCGGCAAGCTGGCCATCGAACGCCTCGACTTCAGCCTCGACCACGTGATGCAGACGCTGACCACGGTGGTCGCGCCGAAGGCCGCCAGCAAGAACCTGAGCCTGGTGTTCGAGCTCGCCCCGAACCTGCCGCCGGTGCTGGTGGGCGACCCGCTGCGCCTGGGCCAGGTGCTGATCAACTACACCAACAATGCCATCAAGTTCAGCGAGCGCGGCGACATCACGGTAAAGGTGATGAACGTCGTCAGCGACGCCGCCAGCTGCCTGGTGCGCTTCGAGGTGCGCGACCACGGCATCGGCCTGTCGGAAGACGAGATGGGCAAGCTGTTCCAATCGTTCCAGCAAGCCGACACTTCGACCACGCGCGAATACGGCGGCACCGGCCTCGGCCTGGCCATCTGCAAGCAGCTGGCGCAGCTGATGGGCGGCGACGTCGGCGTCGACAGCGTGGCCGGCGCCGGCAGCAATTTCTGGTTCACCGCCCGCCTCGGCATTTCCAGCGCCACCGTGCCGGCCATCGTCGACCAGGTCAGCGACGCCGCCGCGGCGATGCTGGCCAGCGCGCGCAGCGCGGCGGTACTGGCGGCGCTGAAGGACGCCCGCATCCTGCTGGTCGAGGACAATACCTTCAACCAGCAAATCGCGCTGGAAATGCTGGAAGAGGTCGGTTCCTCGGTCTGCCTGGCCAACAACGGCATCGAAGCCCTCGACCTGCTGCGCCAGACCCAGTTCGACTGTGTGCTGATGGACGTGCAGATGCCGCTGATGGATGGCCTGGAAGCGACCCGCCGCATCCGCGCCGACCCGAAGCTGGCCGGCATGCGCGTACTGGCGATGACCGCCACCGCCACCAGCGAAGACCGCATCCGCTGCATCGCCGCCGGCATGGACGACTTCATTTCAAAGCCGATCCAGCCGACCCTGATGTACCAGACCATCGCCAACTGGCTGCCCGAGCGCGACGCGGCGGCGCTGCCGAAACCGCGCGCGGCGGCGCCGGCCTTCAAGGCCACGCTGGCGGGCGACCCGCAGGTGATCGACCTGAGCATCCTCGCCAAGCTGCTCAGCTATAACCCGGAAAAAGTGCGCAAGTTCGCCTTCAAGTTCCTGGAGACGACGCAGCAAGGCTTCAGCGACATGGAGGCAGCGCTGACGCGCGGCGACGTGCAGCAGGTGCGCGAACTGGGCCACCGCATCAAGGCTTCGGCGCGCACCGTCGGCGCGATCGGCATGGCCGACCTGTGCGAAAGCCTGGAACTCTTGCCGCAGGCGGAAGCGGCCGAGGAAAGCGCCAGGGCCGGCGCCATCGTGGCACAATTGTGGCCACTGCTGGAACGCGTGACCGAACAGATCATGACCAACACGAGCTTCGCCAACGATGACTGAGTATCTGACCAAATCTGCTGCGCGGCGCGATTTCCGGCCTGCGATGCTCACTGTACCTTCGTCCAGCTGCGCTTCTCAACCAGAACGCGGGCGCCAGGCGCCGGGTTTCGCCGCGGCGCAAGGGGCGCGACAATGAGCGGCGCAGCCAGCGGCCGCGCCGGCCTGCGCGTCCTGGTCGTCGACGACGACAGCTTCATGCGCGAATTCATCATCGACCTGCTGCAAGACCTGGGCCTGTCCGGCGTCGCCAGCGCCGCCGACGGCGAACAAGCCATCGCCAGTTTCAGCGCCGCCACGCTCAAGCCGCGCCCGGACCTGATCGTCGCCGACCTGCAGATGCCAGGCCAGGACGGCTCCCAGCTGCTGGCGGCGCTGGCCGAGCAGCGCTACGACGGCGCCCTGATCCTGCTGTCCGGCCAGGAAGACCGCATCCTCAACTCGGCCATGCTGATGGCCCGCTTCCACCAGTTGCAAGTGCTGGCGGCCCTGCCCAAGCCGCCCGATCCGGCCTCCCTGGCCCGCGCCATCGCCATGCTGGAATAATCCCGGCGCCCGCTTCTTTCGTCCGTGACCGCCCGCTGTCCACGAAATTCTGCAATCAATCGCCACATTTTTTAAAAATGGGTTATTATTTCGCACATCCCCCGCCTGCAACCCTCTTGTCGCACCTTTCCAAGAATATTGAATTTGTGAATATTGCCTTCATCTGGTGTTTGGTAATCCCGGCAGCATGGATGACGATACCAGACTAGAATGGCATGGCATAATCTCCAGGCGTAATCGACCCCACACCTCATTTGAGGAAAATATGAGCGAAAATATTAAACACGTTAGCGATGCATCCTTTGAAGCCGATGTCTTGAAATCCGACCGGCCCGTGCTGGTCGACTTCTGGGCCGAATGGTGCGGCCCATGCAAGGCCATCGCGCCTATCCTGGAAGAAGTCGCCAAGGAATACGACGGCAAGCTGCTGATCGCCAAACTCGACGTCGACGCCAACCAAAGCGTGCCTGGCAAGTTCGGCATCCGCGGCATCCCGACCCTGATCCTGTTCAAGAACGGTGTCGCGGCGGCGCAAAAAGTCGGCGCCATGGCCAAGGGCCAGCTGACTTCTTTCATCGACAGCAATATTTAAGCGTATTTTCCAGCTTTTCCAGTATCCTAGGCGGCGTTGCGCCCGCGGCGCTGCCTGAACGCTGAACGGCCGGGACCGGACCCCAAGGCCTGGTCCCATTAAATGTCAACCCACGTAGCTCCCTCCCCTACCTTTATTTCCCATCGCGGGACACTCAACACACTATGCATTTATCTGAATTAAAGGCCTTACACGTCTCAGCCCTGCTCGAGATGGCGATCGGTCTTGATATCGACAACGCCGCCCGCTTGCGCAAACAGGAATTGATGTTTGCGATCCTGAAAAAGCGCGCCAAATCCGGCGAGCAGATTTTCGGCGACGGCGCCCTCGAAGTGCTGCCGGACGGCTTCGGCTTCCTGCGCTCGCCGGACGCCAGCTACATGGCCTCGACCGACGATATCTATATCTCGCCGTCGCAGATTCGCCGCTTCAACCTGCACACCGGCGATTCGATCGAGGGCGAGGTGCGCACGCCGAAGGATGGCGAACGCTATTTCGCGCTGGTCAAGGTCGACAAGGTCAATGGCGAATCGCCGGAAGCGTCGAAACACCGCATATTGTTTGAGAACCTGACGCCGCTGCACCCGAACGAGCCGCTGCGCCTGGAACGCGAAATGAACGGGCAGGAAAACATCACCGGCCGCATCATCGACCTGATCGCGCCGATCGGCAAGGGCCAGCGCGGCTTGCTGGTGGCGTCGCCGAAATCCGGCAAGTCGGTGATCCTGCAGCACATCGCCCATGCGATCACCGCCAACCACCCGGACATCACGCTGATCGTGCTGCTGATCGACGAACGTCCCGAGGAAGTCACCGAGATGCAGCGTTCGGTGCGCGGCGAAGTGGTCGCCTCGACCTTCGACGAACCGGCCACGCGCCATGTGCAAGTGGCCGAAATGGTGCTGGAAAAAGCCAAGCGCCTGGTCGAAATGAAAAAAGACGTGGTCATCCTGCTCGATTCGATCACCCGCCTGGCGCGCGCCTACAACACCGTGATCCCGGCTTCCGGCAAGGTGCTGACCGGCGGCGTCGACGCGAATGCGCTGCAGCGCCCGAAACGCTTCTTCGGCGCCGCCCGCAACATCGAGGAAGGCGGCTCCCTGACCATCATCGCCACCGCCCTGATCGAGACCGGTTCGCGCATGGACGACGTCATCTTCGAGGAATTCAAGGGCACCGGCAATATGGAGGTGCACCTGGAGCGCCGCCTGGCCGAAAAGCGCGTCTACCCGGCGATCAACCTGAACAAATCCGGCACCCGCCGCGAGGAATTGCTGATCAAGCCAGACCAGCTGCAAAAGATCTGGATCCTGCGCAAGCTGCTGTACTCGATGGACGAGATCGAGGCGATGGAGTTCATCCTCGACAAGATGAAGGCCACCAAGAACAACGGCGAGTTCTTCGACATGATGCGCCGCGGCGGATAAAACCTACTGCGCAGCCCGCTATCGCGTCTCCGTTGCTCGCTGTACATTCGTACAGCTCCGCTACTCAACGCGATATCGGGCTTGCTCGCTACGGTTTTATGCGGCGCGTCAGATCCACATACAGGGGCTTGCGCCCCTGTTTTCATTGGCGCCGTGCCGATTGCGCGCGGGGCCGCAATGCTGTACAATCTACGGTTGCATTATTTTAACCATGGCAAGTGATCGGCAATCGGGTCAAGAAGCAAAGCGACCGACGAAGTGCTGTTTGGCTACCAACTCATAGAGAGAAACACATGAAAGCCGATATCCATCCAGATTACCGCGAAGTTGTTTTCCACGACCTGTCGTGCGATTTCAAATTCGTCACCCGTTCGACGATCCAGACCCGCGAAACGATCAAGCACGAAGGCAAGGACTACCCTCTGGTAAAGATCGAGGTGTCCGCTGAATCGCACCCGTTCTACACCGGCAAGCACAAAATCGTCGACACCGCTGGCCGTGTCGAGAAATTCCGCCAAAAGTTCGGCGCCGTCGGCTCCAAAACGCAAGTCGCAGCAGGCTGATTTTGCCCCGGTTGTACAGCAGCTCCGGCTGCGAAAAAAAGCAGCCCACGGCTGCTTTTTTTTCGTTCATACTCGCGTCTCCCATTCTTTTCCGCTAGCACTTATCGATGAAGCCAGTCCGCCTTCCCGCCGCCGCCACCCTCGCGCTGCCACGTTGGGCCTTGTTTGCGCTCGGCTTGTTATATATCCTGCCTGGCCTGATCGGCCGCGAACCGTGGAAAAACGACGACGCCGCCAGTTTCGGCATCATGTGGACCATGGCGCATGGCGGCTGGCACGACTGGCTGTGGCCGAACGTCGCCGGCTTGCCGGTGCCGGAAGAAGGCCCGCTGGCGTTCTGGCTGGGCGCCCTCGGCATCAAGCTGGGCGGCTGGCTGCTGGGCGACGTCATGGGCGCGCGCCTGGGCACCATCGCCGCCTTCCTGCTCGGCTCCTTCTCGGTGTGGTTCACCGCCTTCCACCTGGGCCGCCGCAACGACGCCCAGCCGCTGCGCCTGGCCTTCGGCGGCCAGCCCTCGCCGGACGCCTTCGGCCGCACCCTGGCCGACGCCGCCGTCCTGATCTACCTCGGTTGCCTGGGCTTGCTGGCCCACAGCCATTACAACACCGCCGAATCGCTGCAGGTGGCGATGATGGCCTATCTGCTCTATCGCTCGGTGCGCTACGTCGAATTGCCGTCGCTGCGCAACGCCAGCCTGATCGGCCTGGCGATGGGCGGCCTGATCCTGACGCGCGGCTGGGTGCCGCCCGCCGCGCTGGCCGTGGCGCTGTTCCTGTGCAGCCAGTTCCTGCGCATGCCGGTCCTGCGCACCGTGCGCGACCTGCTGTTCGCGGCGGCGCTGGCGGTGCTCATTGCCTCGGTCTGGTTATTGCCTGCCAGCCTGGCCGAGTCGGCCCACCAGACGCCGCTGGCGGCCTGGGTCGCCTGGAACGCCGGCCAGCTGGGGCGGCCGGTCTTCGCCGGCCTGCAATCCTTTTTCCGCGACGGCATCTGGTTCTTCTGGCCCGCCTGGCCATTTGCCACCTGGGCCGTGTATGCCTGGCGGCGCCAGCACCACGTGCTGCACATCGTCGTGCCGCTGACCTTCGTCGTCATGCTGATGCTGCTGGTGCTGTTCAATCCGGAGCCGGAACAGGGCAATCTGCTGCCGCTGCTGCCGCCGCTGGCGGTCATGGCGGCCTTCGGGCTGCTGACCATGAAGCGCGGCACGATCAACGCCATCGACTGGTTTTCCGTCATGGTGCTCACTTGCGGCGCCGGCCTGTTGTGGATGTTCTGGTTCGCCATGCTGACCGGCTGGCCGGGATGGATGGCAAGAAATGCGCTGAAACT
>DASYLQ010000548.1:0-1888 GCA_036009485.1 Janthinobacterium sp. | reverse complement strand
TAATAAAGGGTTGTTAACCGGGTTTTGACTGGCCAATATGATGGTCTGGCGCATGCCCGTCGGCCCCGCACGCCTGAATCGGCTGGGCCCGCATTTAGGAAATATAGTGACTTACAGCGTTAAAGAGATTTTTTACACCCTGCAGGGCGAAGGCGCCCACGCCGGCCGGCCGGCTGTGTTTTGCCGCTTTTCTGGATGCAATCTGTGGACCGGGCGCGAAAGCGACCGCGCCACCGCAGTCTGCACCTTCTGCGATACGGATTTTGTCGGCACGGATGGCGAACTGGGCGGCAAATTCGCCGACGCCGATGCGCTCGCCGTGATGATCGACGGCTTGTGGCCGGCCATTTATACCGCCAGCAAGTACGTGGTGTTTACCGGCGGCGAGCCCTTGCTGCAGCTTGATGCGGCGCTGATCGCCAGCATGCACCGCGCCGGCTTCCAGATCGCCATCGAAACCAACGGTACCTTGCCGGTCCCGCAAGGCGTCGACTGGATCTGCGTCAGTCCGAAGATGGGCTCCAAATTGGTCGTCCACAAAGGCAATGAGATCAAGGTCGTGATCCCGCAAAGCAATCAAGACCTGGCTGTCTACGAAGGGCTGGAATTCGACCATTTCTTTGTGCAGGCGATGGACGGCCCGCTGGCGGAATTCAATACCAGACTCGCGGTCGAGACGTGCAAACGCAACCCGAAATGGAAGCTGAGCTTGCAAACGCATAAACTTCTACACATACCTTAATAAAGCCTGACATGCTAACCATTACACGCAAGCTCGAATTCGATGCCGGCCACCGCATTCCCGATCACAAAAGCCAGTGCCGCAACCTGCACGGCCATCGCTACACGCTGGAAATCACGCTGACCGGGCAAGTGATCGCGGCCGAAGGCAATTCCGACAATGGCATGATCATGGATTTTTCCGACGTCAAGGCACTGGCCAAGGAACACTTGATCGACGTCTGGGACCACGCCTTCATCGTCTACGACAAGGATAGCGCGGTGCGCGATTTCCTCGCCTCGCTGCCGGGCCACAAGACGGTGGTGATCGACCGCATCCCGACGGTGGAAAACCTGGCCCAGGTCGCCTTCGACATCTTGAAAGCGGTATTCAAGGATCGCTACGGCACCGGCTTGCACTTGCATAAGCTGGTCTTGCACGAAACCCCTAACTGCTGGGCAGAAATCACCGATGTCTGAGACGGCCACGCCTGATGCCGCGCCTGAGATTTTCTTCATGCAGCAGGCGCTGGAGCAGGCGCAACAGGCATGGGATCTGGGCGAGGTGCCGGTCGGCGCCGTCGTCGTCAGGGACGGCATCGTCATTGCGCGCGGCTGCAACCAGCCGATCGGCAGGCACGACCCGACCGCGCATGCGGAAATCGTCGCCCTGCGCGCCGCCGCCGAAGTGCTGGGCAATTATCGCCTGCCCGGATGCGAGTTGTATGTCACGCTGGAACCGTGCGTGATGTGCTGCGGCGCGATGTTGCACGCCAGGCTGGCGCGGGTGGTGTTCGGCGCCGCCGACCCCAAGACCGGGGCCGGCGGCTCGGTGCTCAACCTGTTCGAGCAAGAGCAATTGAATCACCAGACCGGCATCGTCGGTGGCGTGCTGGCCGAGGAGTGCGGCGCCTTGCTGAAAAATTTTTTCGCCGCGCGCCGCCAGGCCGCAGCCGAGCTGCGGCGCGCGCCTGTTCCAAATGACGGCAAACTGGATAGCCTATCTTGAGTAAACCCGGCATCGCCATCGCCGCTCCCGGCGGCCACGCCCTGGACCCGGCGGCGCTGCGGCGCGGTATCGCGCGCCTGCAAGCGCAGGGGTTTATCGTGCATAACTATTACGACCCGGCGCAGGTATTCCAGCGTTTCGGCGGCACCGAGGCCGGCC
>DASYLQ010000547.1:0-6889 GCA_036009485.1 Janthinobacterium sp. | reverse complement strand
CACCAATTCGGCCAAGGATGCGCCGCGTAAGGCCGCGTCGGCCGTCAACCGGGCGCTGATCGCGCAGCAACGCTGGTCAGCCTACAGTGCCGAGCACGACGTCAGCCACCAGCGCGCCTTCCGCCTGCTCAACGACGTGCGCGCGGCCATTGCCAGCGACGCCTTCCATCTGGTCTACCAGCCCAAGCACGACTTGCGCACGGGCAGCTGCACCTCGGCCGAGGCGCTGCTGCGCTGGAACCATCCGCAGCTGGGCTTTGTGTCGCCAGCCGAGTTCATCCCGCTGATCGAAAAGACTTCGCTGATCGGCCCACTCAGCAACTGGGTATTTCGCACGGCGCTGCACCAGGTCGCGCAGTGGCATGCGGCCGGGCATAAGATCAAGATCGCGATCAATCTGTCGGCCTACAACTTCGAGGAGCCCGACATCTGCGAGCGGCTCGAGGCAGCGTGCCGGGAATTTGGCGTCGAGCCGCACTACGTGGAAATCGAATGCACGGAAGGCATCTGGATGGAGGGGGCGCATATCCTCGACACGCTGCACCGCATCCGCGCCATGGGCATGAGCCTGGCGCTCGACGACTTCGGCACCGGCTACAGCAATTTCTCGTATCTGCAGAAGGTGCCGGCCACGGTGGTCAAGGTCGACCAGTCGCTGATCCGCAATGTGCACACCAATCCGCGCGATCAGCGCATCGTCCGTTCGTTGATCGCGCTGGCCCGCGAGCTCGACTATGAAGTGGTGGCCGAAGGCGTGGAAACCGCGCATACGCTGGACTTGATACGTGGCTGGGGCTGCCATATCGCCCAGGGCTATCACTACGCCAAACCGCTGGCGCCGGCGGAATTCCTCAACCACGTGCGCCGCTTCAACGCCCAGCTGGATTTCGCTATTAGCGATGTCGGCTGAGCTTGAAGGCCCAGGTTTTTGCGGATCGAGCGACGCCGGACCCTGACTGCTGTATCCGACAAATTGCTCCTCCTTGTCGACTGCTCCGACCGTGATGACTTGCGGATGTCCATTTGCCCCCAAAATGCTTCGACCCGGACCAGTGTCGCTCCCGCATCGACCGTCGGGGGCAGGCCGCGCCGCAATTGCTGGCGGCAAACAACACCACGATTCCTGCATTGATGGCCTCGACGGCCTTCTTTGTAAACGGGTGAGCCAAACGGGTGAGCCGGGTTAGTTGCGTATTCCGGATCCCAGCTTTTTTGGTAGATACCCCAGCTGTTGGAAAGAACCTGCGGCGTTCCATCGCGCTCGTGCTGCTCTATCGCCCATTGATAGCCGGCCAGTGCCTCGGAAATAGCTCCACCGGCGCCGGAGATCTGGAAACTGCCACCAACCGGTGCGCATAGCGAGCGCCGGCCTTACTCCCCGGTCATCTCGCGCACCAGAAAGCCGGCGCCGTAGATCGTGTCGAGCGCTTCCAGAATGCCGCCGCTGTGCACCGCCACGGCGCGATTCATGCGAGGATCGAACCAGAATGCGCCACCCAGTGAATGGATGTTGCCGTCAAAGATCAGCCCGACGATCTCGCCCTTCCTGTTGATCACGGGACTGCCGGAATTGCCGCCGATGATGTCGTTGGTGGTCACGAAATTCAGGCGCTGTTCCAGCTTGAGCCTGCCCTGCGCCGCATGCCATGACGGCGGCAGCGCAAACGGTTCGGCGCCCGTCTCGCGTGCGAACGCGCCGGCGAAATCGGTAAAGGGCGCGACCTGGCGTCCCGCCTCTTCCCACCCCTGCACTTCCCCGTACGACAGGCGCAGGCTGAAGGTGGCGTCCGGATAGGTGCCGGTGCCATCCTTGGCAAACCGGGCCTGCGCAATCAGCTCGGTGTTTTTCTGCACCATCGATTCGACGTCATGCTCGTATTGCTTGCGTAGCGCGCGCGCCTGGCCGTCGATCGCAATCGCCAGCTTGATGAAGGGATCGTCCGACCGGGCGATGGCGTCCTTGCCGCCTTCCCACAGCGCCTTGCGCACTGCGCGGTCACCCAGCCTGGTGCGGCCGACCAGTTGTTCGGCCAGCTGCTGCGGCGAAGCCTTGCCCAATACCTGTTTGACAAATGCATCGTCCACGCCGAGCTTTTCGCGCATCTTGGTCAGCGAGAACACCAGCTTGACCTTTTCAAATTCGGGATAGATGGGCGCAGTCGAGAGCACCTGCTGTTCTACTTCCGGCAAGCGGGCGTCGGCAAACTCCGGCAGGCGCTGGCCGTCCGGCTTGCCCTTTTCGTCGGCGGCACGCACCAGCCTGCGCGCGTGCTCGAAGTAGTCGCTCAGGAAGGCGCGGCCGCCTTCGATGTTGCGCATCCGCGCAGTTTGGGCCCGGTATTGAATTTGTACCCTGGCGATCGCGTCCCAGGCGCCGCCCACCTTCGCGCGCAGGGCAGGATGGGCCGCAACGTAGTTGCGCAGCGCCGCTTCTTCCTCCTGCTTCTTCATCATCAACACGGGATCTAGCAGGGTTTGCAACTGACCGTATAGCGCCTTGTATGAGTTTTCCACGCCAAACAGCAAATCCTCCGACGTGCGCGCTGCTTCCGCGCCCGAGGCGCGATACTGCTCGAGCACACCGCGCAATTCGGCCAGGTACAAGAGGCCATCGATCAAACGCAGGTCGCGCAGGCTCTGCAATTGCGCCGTGGTCGACTGGCGCTGGGTGGCGCCGGGATGGCCGGTGACGAATACCAGTTCATGGTCTTGCGCGCCGTTCTTGTTGAAGGGGAAGAAATTCTGTACCGCGGCCGGCTTGCCGTTTTCATAGACGCGCACCAGCGATATGTCCAGGTCGTAGCGGGGAAACATGAAATTGTCTGGATCGCCGCCGAAGAAGGCGGCCGCTTTTTCAGGTGCCCACACCAGGCGCACGTCGGCATAGCGGTGGTATTTGTAGATATCGTAGCGGCCGCCATGGTAAAGGTCGACCAGGTCGCAACGGGTACCGGCCTTGTCTGGCCCGACGCAGGCCGAGGTCAACCTGGCGCGCACGGCATTCTGAGCATCCTTGTAGGCATTACCCTCCAGGCCGGCCGTGGCTTTCTTGACCTCGTCGGTGACGTCCTGGATCTGCTCCAGCCGGTTCACCTCCATCGTCGGGCAGCGCGGCTCCTGCTCCCGGCTGCGTACCAGGAAGCCGTTTTCCAGGTAATTCTGTTGCGCGGTCGATAGCTGTTCGATGCATTCAGCGGCGCAATGGTGATTGGTCATCACCAGCCCGTCCTTGGACACGAACGAGGCCGAACAGCCGCCGGCGAGCCGGGCGGAACCGAGCATGACGTGCCTGATCCAGCCGGCGTCGGGCTTGAAGCCGTATTGCGCCTGCATTCTTGCGACCGGCAGATTGTCGAGCGTCCACATGCCCTCCGCGGCAAGCGACATGTGCGGGAACGACAGCGCGGCAAGAAAGAGCGATGGTGCCAGGAGTGCGCTCGACAATGGAGATTTGCTCATGTCTTTCCCTTCTTCAAAATATGAAGTGAATATCGAAGGAATACCGAGGCTTGCGGACAGGTCGCCGCGACGAACGCTGCGGACAGCCGCCGGCCAGGCGCGTTATTGCATCTCGAGTTGGAGTCTTTATTGAATGGATGCGCCGCTACGATTACACTTTGCTTAACATGGATCATGAAGATATGCGAACAGCAATCATCTTGCTGATAGCAGAGCGAACGGAAGCGCCCTCCCGCTGCCGTTTACCCTCGGAACTCGGTAATCTAATCAGACTCTAAATTTTATTTCCTTAAAATTCGCGTTCACGGAGTTGCACTTCCTGCCGAAGGGGGGCCTTATGAAACAGAAAAGAGTCGCGGCGTTGCTCGCAGGCGTGGGGCTGGTCGCCCTGGCCATTGTCGCACCGTCGCTGGCAGAGCGGCAGGCCACCAGTGCCGCGTTCGATCCCTTGTACGCCAACGGCGCCGCATGTGTACCAAGGCAAGGCGGGCGTCCGCCACTTCTCGACCAGCTGGTATTAGCCCAGGCCGAGACGTCACCGTTCAAACCGGGGCAGCAACTGGCCGGGGCAAGCAGCCCAGGCATGCCGCCCCTATATCAGGATCTGGGAACATTGCATGTCCCGGTCAGCAGCGCGAACGCCAAGGCTCAGGCCTATTTCGACCAGGGAATGCGCCTGACCTTCGGCTTCAACCATGCGGAGGCGGCGCAGGCTTTTCGGGCCGCGCAACAGCTCGACCCCAACTGCGCCATGTGCTACTGGGGTGAAGCACTGGTACTCGGCCCGAACATCAACGCGCCAATGTTTCCCGCAGCGGTAGCACCGGCAGCCGCTGCGGCGGCGAACGCGGTGAAACATTCGGCAAGCGCTACCCCGGGCGAACAGGCACTGATCCGCGCCGTGGCGCGCCGTTATGCCGCGGCTCCCCCCGCCGACCGGGCACCGCTCGACAAGGCCTACGCCGACGCAATGGCCGATGCAGCACGGGCCTTTCCCAACGACGATACGATCCAGGTCCTGTTCGCCGAATCGTTGATGGACTTGTCGCCCTGGGACTATTGGGAAGCGGCCGGCAGCAAGCCGAAGAACCGAACCGCCGAGATGGTTGATGCGCTCGAACGTGTACTGGAGCGCAATCCCACGCATCCCGGCGCAGCGCACTACTACATTCACGCAATGGAAGCATCGACCCATCCAGAGAAGGCGCTTCCCGCCGCGCGCGTGTTGGCACGGCAGATTCCAGGGGCTGGCCACATCGTGCACATGCCGTCGCACATTTACTATCGCGTCGGCATGTACAAGGACGCATTGCAATCCAACCTGGACGCCATCGCAGTCGACGAGCAATACTTCCGCCGCTCGAATAGCGACCCGGTCTACAAAGGCGCCTATTATCCGCACAACATCCATTTCGTCATGGTGTCCGCGCTGATGGGGGGCGATGGCAAGACGGCGCTGGACGCCGCTGCAAAACTGGACAAATCGATCGGCACGGAATTGCTCAGGGAATTTGGCGGACTGCAGCCGGTCAAGGCGGCGCCATACTTCTCACACGTACAATTCAGCAGCCCGGATGTGCTGGTGGCCCTTCCCGACCCGGGACCGGATTTCGTGCTGGTAAAGGCCATGTGGCATTACGCTCGCGCCACCGGCTTCGCCCGCAAGGGCGCGCTCGCCGCCAGCCGGAAGGAAATCGATGCGCTGGGCACCATTGAGGGTACCGCCGACTTTAAGCCGATTGCGGATTGGGGCATCCCGGCGCGTGAAATTGTCCATACTGCGCGCGCCGTGGCCAGCGGACGCCTCGCCGATGCCCAGGGCAACTTGCCCGCGGCGATCAAAGCCTATCAGGAAGCCGTCGCCGTGCAGGACAGCCTTCCGTATACCGAACCGCCGCACTGGTATTACCCGGTGCGCCAGTCGCTCGGCGCAGCCCTGCTCCGTGCAGGCCAGCTCGACGCAGCGGAGCAGGTTTTCCGCGCCTCGCTGGCCCGCACCCCAAGCAATGGGTGGGCGCTGCGCGGCTTGATCGAGGTCTACCGCAAGCGTGGCGATACGGCGGCGCTCGCTGCAGCCCAGAAGCGTTTCGATACGACCTGGCTCGGCAAGCAAGGCGGGCCAGCACTTTCATTGCTTTAGGGATTCGCCAACACCCTGATTAACTAAATCCCGGGAAAACGGGATACCGGGCTGCCCGGCGCCGCGGACTGCGCCTGCCATGGTTTCTCTCTATACTGGCGAGTATCGCGAAACAAGCGCGGCCATCCCGAACCCGGGATGATCCGGCACGCAGGACTTCGCCAACCAAAACGCCATAGTCCCTCGGATAAAAACCCGAACGCCTGGCATCGAGAAAAGGAAAAAAAATGACCACAACAACCGAAACCGCCATCCTCGCAGGCGGCTGCTTTTGGGGCGTGCAGGATTTATTGCGCAGCTATCCAGGCGTGCTCGCCACCCGGGTCGGCTATAGCGGCGGCGACGTGCCCAACGCTACCTACCGCAACCACGGCACGCACGCCGAAGCGATCGAAATCGTCTTCGATCCGCAGGTGATCAGTTATCGCAAGATACTCGAATTCTTTTTCCAGATCCACGATCCCAGCACCGTCAACCGCCAGGGCAACGATACCGGTACCAGTTATCGCTCAGCCATTTTCTATACCAGCGAGCAGCAAAAGCGGACGGCGGAACAGACCATCGCCGATGTCGACGCTTCGCGCCTGTGGCCGGGCAAGGTCGTGACGGAAGTGGCTGCCGCGGGTGCATTCTGGGAAGCCGAAGCCGAGCATCAGGATTACCTGCTGCGCATCCCTAACGGTTATACCTGCCACTACATCCGCAAGGATTGGCAACTTCCCCAAAAAGCTGCCTGAAACAGGCATCGGCGCTTGCGTATCCGTGCCCAGGCTCGCCCCGGCGTACGCAAGCCGCTACAGGTTAAAATCCACAGATGGATCATGACAGCTTAAAACTTCGCATCCCGCACCGGGCGGCCGTGGCTATGGGGCCGGGCAAGGCCGAGCTGCTCGACGCCATCGACCGCTGCGGTTCGATTTCCGCGGCGGCCAAGGACATGGGCATGTCCTACCGGCGCGCCTGGGAACTGGTCGACGTGATGAACCACAGCTTCACCGAACCCCTGGTCAAGACCTATCCCGGCGGCGGCAAGCAGGGCGGCGCCCAGGTGACCGAACTCGGCTTCCACATACTGGCTTGCTACCGTACCCTGATGAGCAAAATTCATACGGTTTGCGAGCAAGAGCTCAATGAAATCAGCCGCCACCTGAGCGCTACCGACTAGTTTCCTTTCCCGCCCCGCCCGCAACAAAAACAGCGCTCGCTACGATGATTCCCGATTGATCATATAATCTATTCCCGATCGGGAATAGCACTTACCTTTCCCCAGTCCCTCCCAGACTTTTCCGA
>DASYLQ010000546.1:0-5811 GCA_036009485.1 Janthinobacterium sp. | reverse complement strand
CGAATGTATTCTGGGTGCCGGTGGGCCCGACCACGCTGGGCGCGAATTCGGTGTTCAAGGGTTCGGTCCTGGGCCAATCGGCGGCCATTACCGTCGGCGACAACACCACGCTGCTGAACGGCCGCGTACTGAGCGGCGCCGCCGTGACGCTGCATAACAACCAGATCGCCAAATAAACCAGGCCAGAAAGCACATCATGACCCAAGCAAAACCACTCGCCGTCCTCGCTGCATTCGCCTGCGTCCTGCTGACCAGCCAAGCCGCGCTGGCCGAAGACGGCTTCATCAATCCTGACTGGGCCAATTCGGCCTGGTACCTCGGCGCCGGCGTCGGCCAGTCGCACGCCAGCATCGACCAGGCCCGCCTGAGCAACAGCCTGACGGCCAACGGCGCCACGCTGACCTCCTTTGGCAGCGACGAGCGCGACACCGGCTACAAGCTCTATGCCGGCAAACAGTTGAACCGCTACTTCGCACTGGAAGGCGGCTATTTTGACCTCGGCACGTTCGGCTTCCAATCGACCACTTCCGGCAACGGCGCGTTGAATGGCCAGGCCGGTTTTCGCGGCGTCAACCTGGACCTGGTCGGGCAATGGCCGCTGACGGAACGATTTTCCCTGTATGGCCGCGCCGGCGTGGACTATGCCAGGAGTTCGGCACATTTCAGCGGCAACCGTCTGATCACCGCGGCCGATACCGATACGAGCGAGCGCAAGTTCAACGCCAAGGCCGGGGTGGGAGTGGAATACAAATTCACCGAAGCGCTGGCGGTGCGCGGCGAAATGGAGCGCTACCGCGTCAACGATGCGGTGCATAACCGCGGCGACGTCGATTTACTGTCGATTAACCTGGTGTATAAATTGGGCCGGCCGGCGATGGCCGCGCACGGGCCGGAGCGCGCAGTCGAGCCGGCGCCGGCGCCGCCGATGGTGGAAACGCCGCCGGCACCGCCTCCTCCAGCATCGGCGCCGGTGGCCGTGTCGGAAAAGGTATCGTTCGCAGCCGAAGCCTTGTTCGACTTTGACAGTTCGACGCTGAAGCCTGAAGGCAAGGGGGCGCTTGACGACTTGTTGCTCAAGTTGCAAGGCATGAATACCGAAGTGATGATCACGGTCGGCCATGCCGATTCGGTCGGTACCGAGGCTTACAACCAAAAGCTGTCGCTGCGCCGCGCCGATGCGGTCAAGGCTTACCTGGTCGAGAAAGGCGTGGATGGGGCGCGCGTCTACACCGAAGGCAAGGGCGAAGCGCAGCCGGTGGCGGACAACGGGACACCCGAGGGGCGGGCTAGAAATCGCCGCGTGACGGTCGAAGTGGTCGGCACGCGCGACGCCAAACGTTGATGCCTGAAAGCGCCGTTCCCGTCTGGCGCAGCCTGGCCGGGGAAGGGCGCTGCGGTTTTAGCGCCCTTCAACGCCCTCATTCGCGCGGCTCGGACTTGTCGCTATGATCCGCTTCAGGCAAGACGTCGGCTTAATCGGCTGCAATTACAACTGGGCTGCGGCTTTCGGCCGCCCCTGCGCATTCGACAGGCGGAAATTACCGCGCCGGTCACCCATGACTTCGCGCATGGCCTTGACTTCGACGCCGCTGACTTCATGCATGCGTATCAGTAGCGATGCGCTGACCGGAAGCCTGCGGTTGCGCACCTTGCTGATCACCGGCGGCGCCACCTCCAGCTTGCGGGATAAGGCGGCGTCATTTTTTAGTTGCATCTTTTGAGTCATGTGGTCGAGCAGGCGGCTTGGATCATAGTCGTATGTGTGCTCAGAGCGGTGTGGCATGGTGGTACCCCCTTTTTTTAAAAACGGATCATTTAAAAATCCCGAGTCGATCTTGCGCCGTTGCTGCATCCCAGCTAGCGCAATATTTCTTCAAGTATTTTTAATTTACAGAAAGCTTCGCGGCGGACATTGATATTTATCAAGGTGCGCGCGCCCTTGTATATGTGACGCGCCTTGCTCGACCGCATAGTGCAATCCTTCGAGCAGGCGCTCAGACGGGGTCGCGCATGCGCTCAGCAGCGTTGTTCCATCCGTTACCGTCGGTATTCGTCGCGTTCCATTTGTCCAGCAATGCGATGAACATCTCCGCCGGGACCGCTTCGCTGAAATAGAACCCCTGTGCCGCCGGACAGCCGCGCGAGCGCAGGAACTGGAGTTGCTGCCTGGTTTCCACGCCCTCGGCGACGACGGTCAGATGCAGGCTGGAGGCCATCGCCACGATGGCCGTGATCAGCGCACTGGCATTCGGATCGGCGCCGATATCGCGCACAAACGATTGGTCGATCTTGAGCGCGTGCACCGGGAAGCGCTGCAGGTAGGCCAGGCTGGAATAGCCGGTCCCGAAATCGTCCACCGACAGCCGCACGCCCATGTCGGTCAAGCGGGCCAAGGTCGCCAGATTGAACTTGCTATTGCGCATCAACGTCCCCTCGGTGATCTCCAGTTCGAGGGCCTCACTGGGAATTCCGGTGTCGTCCAGCACTTCGCCCACCAGCGCGCAAAAGTCGGACTCCTCCAGTTGCCGCGGCGACAGGTTGACGGCCATCTTCAATTCCGGA
The DNA here is from genome assembly GCA_036009485.1 of Janthinobacterium sp. GTDB lineage: Bacteria > Pseudomonadota > Gammaproteobacteria > Burkholderiales > Burkholderiaceae_D > Janthinobacterium. The sequence continues at coordinate 3,249 of DASYLQ010000546.1, read as the reverse complement.
TGGCCTGCGTCGTGCCAGGCGCGCAGCTGCTTGCAGGCCCGGCGCAGCGCCCATTCGCCGATCGGTACGATCAGGCCGGACTCTTCCGCGTGCGCGACGAAGTCGCCGCAGGCGATCGGCGGCATTCCCTCCGGCTGCCAGCGCAGCAGTGCTTCGGCCGAAAAGGTGATGCCGGTCCGCATATCCACCTGTGGCTGGTAATGCAGTACGAATTCATCGTGCGCCAATGCCCAGCGCAAGCGTGTGCCGACGACCAGCCGCTCCTGTACCGCGTTGTTAAGCGCTGCCGTGAAAAACTGGAAGTTTCCGCGTCCCATATCCTTGGCATGGTACATCGCCGTATCGGCGGTGCGCATCAGCGTTTCCAGATCGGTGCCGTCGTCCGGGTACACACTGATGCCTATGCTGGCGCTGATGTCCAACTGGTGTTCCTCGACGGCGAAAGGCTGGGCGAACGCATTGAGCACCTTGCGCGCCACTTGTGCGGCATCGCTGCTGTCGTCCATCAAAGGCACGCTGAGGACGAATTCGTCGCCGCCCAGGCGCGCCACGCTGTCTTCCTCGCGCACGCACATCTGGAGGCGGCTGGCAGCCAGCTGCAGCAGCCGGTCGCCGATGTGGTGGCCAAGCGAGTCATTAATATTCTTGAAGTCATCGAGGTCGATGAACAGCACGCCCACCCGGGTCCGGGTCCGGTGCGCGCGCGCGATGGCCTGGTTGATCCGGTCCTGCAACAGCGCGCGGTTGGGCAAGCCGGTCAAGGCATCGTAGTGCGCCATGTAGCGAATTCGTTCGTCGGCCTGCTTGCGTTCCGCGATTTCCTCGTGCAAGGCTTTGATGGTGTTCGCCAGTTCCAGCGTGCGCTCCATGACCCGCCGATCCAACTCGTCGTGGGCGCGCTGCAATGCCTGCCTGGCCTGGCTGCGTTCCATGGCGTAGCGGACCGCGCGCACCAGCGCCGCGGCGTCAAGCCGGCCTTTGATCAGATAGTCCTGGGCGCCCAGCTGGACCGCCTGGACGGCGATATCCTCGTCGCTCAGGCTGCTCAAGGCCACGACTGCCGGAGGGGTTGGCACAGCCGCCAACACTTTTTTCAGGGTGTCCAGTCCAGTGCTTTCAGGCAAGCCCAGATCGAGCAACAGTACATCGGTCGGCGTGTTTTGCAGATGTGCGATCCCGTCGGTCAGGTTGTCGACCGTGCTCAGCTCAAGCAATCCTCGCGGCGCCTGCGCCACCATGAGCTGGATCAGCCTGGCATCACCGCGGTTGTCTTCCACCAGCAGGACGTCGATCGGACGAGCGCTGAGTAGTTCAGCCATGATCCGCTCCTCCTTTTATCTGAGGCAAGGTAAACTTGAAGACCGTACCTTGCTCCGGCGCCGCTTCGACCCAGATGCGCCCGCCATGGCGCTCAACAATTTTCTTGCAGATCGCCAAGCCAACGCCAGTGCCGGGATACGCGCTACGCGCATGCAGACGCTGGAACATCACGAAAATACGATCGAAATATTCCGGCTCGATTCCGATGCCGCTATCCTCCACCTCGATGCGCCAGCCATTGCCATCCGGCTCAGCCCTGACGCTGATGCGAGGCGCCTGCGGGCCGCAGAACTTGATCGCATTGGCCAGCAGGTTCTGGAACAATTGCGTCAATTGTGCCTTATCGCCCATCACCACGGGCAATACCGTGGACTGGATCTCGGCACCACTCTCCTTGATTGCCGCGCGCAAGGCGTGGCGGGTGATTTCCAGCACCGCCGTGCAGTCGACCGGCTGGCGGCGGGGGGGGCTGGTGCCGACGCGCGAATACATCAGCAAATCACCGATCAGGGCTTGCAGGCGCGTCGCGCCATCGACCGCAAATTCGATGTACTCATGCGCCTCGGCATCGAGCTGCTCATTGTATTTATTCTCCAGGAGTTGCAGATAACTGGACACCATGCGCAAGGGCTCCTGCAAGTCGTGGGAGGCCACGTAGGCCAACTGTTCCAGTTCGGTATTCGAGTACGTCAATTCTTGCGAGCGTCGTGCCAGCGCGGCTTCGGTACGCTTGCGTTCGCCGATTTCGACCTCGAGTTTTCGATTGCTATCCTTCAGTTCGCATGTGCGCTGCAGCAGCAGTTCGTTGGTATCCGCCAGTTGCTTCTGGTAGCGGCGAGTGTCCAGCACCCGGCTAACGACATTCGCAATATTGCTCAAGTAGGCCAGGTAGGGGGCCAGCAAGGCCTCGTCCGCAGCCTGTACGACTAACAGGCCGAACAGGCGTGAGGCGGCCCGCATCGGAAAATAATGGGAGCCGGGCTGGTCGTTGCATACCGAGGAATCCAGCGCGGCCGGCGGCATACAGCCTGCGCGCAGGCATTGTGCGCGTAACTCCTGCAACTTCAGATCCGGCGACAGCGCGGGGGCGCACAGATGAATCAGCACCTGGCTCACGCCGGGGACCGTCATCAGTGCCCGGCACGTGAATTCGCTAATGCTGGCTTCATCAGGTAGAGCATCGAGCGTTTGCTGCAAGACCAGCACGCGCGCGAGCACCTCGGCCCGGGCGCTGTTCATGTCACTGCCGGTCGCGATTTTCATCGGTTGCGCCATCGCCGGGAACGGGCGCGACATGGAATGGATTGCGCATGATCTGGCCGTTGACGATCATGACCGGATGCACATTGAGCAGTTCGGAAATCATCGCGCCATTGAACCGCCTGAGGCCGTATTGGCAGAGCTCGGTAAAATGGTCGGTCAACAACAGTTTGTTGATGCCCCCTTCGTATTCGATCAGGCGTTCGGAGCCGGGAATGTTATGCAGGGCCCAGCCCATTTCGCCGGTCACGCGCGCCCCTTCGCACTCGGCCGCGCGGCTCGTGTATAGCTCGTGCAATGTGCCCAGCATGACCTGCGGGACAAACCGCCCGTTCGGACATGGCGCCGCTTCCGGACACAGTCCCGCAGTTGCCAATTCGGGCATCTCGGGCGTGGCGTCGACCAGGTAAACTACCGCGTCCCCCTGCTTGATGCCGCTCGATACATATGCCTCCATGAAGCGTTTGCACTCATCCTCGTCGCTATACAAATAGCAGATGTGCTTGCCCTCTGGGTACTGTTCGGTTGTGAAGCCGAGCGATATCTGGCGCTGAGGTGAAGGATTTTGTGTGGACATGACCGTACTCCTTGGGCCGCGCGCTCACGACGTAATTCCGACCGGAAGCGCAAGACAAACCGGCGAAAGCATGCTGGATCGTTCGATTTGTT
>DASYLQ010000545.1:0-4985 GCA_036009485.1 Janthinobacterium sp. | reverse complement strand
GGGATGTCGGAAGACCAGCTCGAAGTGCAGGTCGAGTCCGAGGCCAGCCAGTACATCCCCTTCGCGCTGGACGAAGTCAGCCTGGATTTCGACGTGCTGGGCCCGGCCGCCACCTCCCCTGAAGACATCGAAGTCATGCTGGCCGCCTCGCGCCGCGAAAAGGTGGAAGACCGCGTCGCCATCGCCGAGTCGGCCGGGCTGAAGGCGGTGGTCATGGATATCGAATCGTATGCCGCGCGCGCCGCCATGGACCGGGTCACGGCGCAGATGCCCAAGGCCGGCCTGGACCAGGTGGTGGCGCTGTTCCAGATCGGCGCCCAGGTCACGCATATCTCGGTGCTGCTGGACGGCGTCACGATCTACGAGCGCGAGCAGCCTTTCGGCGGTAACCAGCTGACCCAGGATATCGTGCGCGCCTTCGGCCTGAGCTTCGAGGAAGCCGAGACGCGCAAGAAGAGCGGCGAACTGCCGCAAAACTATGGCGCCGACGTTCTCACGCCCTTCCTGGAAAGCGCGGCGCTGGAAGTGACCCGGGCGATCCAGTTTTTCTTTACCTCGACGCCCTACACCCGCGTCGACCAGCTGTTCCTGGCCGGCGGCTGCGCCCTGATTCCCGGCCTGCTCGACATGATCGCCAGCCGCACCAGGATTTCCAGCGCCGTCATTTCGCCGTTCAAGGGCATGCAACTGGCGCCCACCGTGCGCGAATCGCAATTGCGCAACGAGGCGCCGGCTTACCTGGTGGCGTGCGGTCTGGCGATGCGGAGGTTCGGCTGATGATCCGCATTAACCTGCTGCCGCACCGCGAGGAAAAGCGCAAGCAAAAGAAGGCCGCCTTCATCGCCTTGCTGATCCTCGGCGCCATCGTCGGCGCCGGCGTGGTGCTGATGGTGGGCACCTATAACGCGCACCGGATATCGGTGCAGAACGAGCGCAACCAGGTGCTCGGCGGCGCCATCAAGGAGCTCGACAAGAAAATCGTCGAAATCGCCGCGCTGAAACAGGAAATCGAAGCGCTGAAGGCGCGCCAGCAAGCCGTCGAAGACTTGCAGGGCGACCGCAACCAGCCGGTTTACCTGATGGATGAACTGGTCAGGCAGACCCCGCAGGGCGTCTACCTGAAATCGTTCAAGCAGGATGGTCAAAAGGTGGCGCTGAACGGCTATGCCCAGTCGCAGGAGCGGGTCTCCGAACTGTTGCGCAACCTGGCCGGCGGCTCGCCCTGGCTGGAGCGGCCCGACCTGATCGAGGTGCGCTCGTCCACCCTGGGGCAGGGCAAGGCGGCCAGGAAGGTCGTCGAGTTTTCCATGGTCGTCGCCATCAAGCGGCCGCGCGACCAGGATAAGGAGAAAGCTGGCGCCAAGGCGGAAACGGATGGCAAGCCGCTGAAAAACGTGCCTGGCGCGCCCGGCAATGCGGCAGGCATCAATGCCGCGCCCGGCGAGATGGCGCGCATCCTGAATGCGCCTGCGCCCACCCCCGTCAAGCCTTGAGAGCGGAACTATCGTTATGGCCAATCTGAATCAACTGGGAGCATCGCTGGGCGCGCAATTTCGCGGCCTGAACGAACGTCCTCCCGGCCAGTGGCCGATCGTCCCGCGCGTGCTGTGCGGCATCGCCGTCGCCGCCGCGGTGATCGGGCTCGGTTATGTCGGCTACTGGAGCGGACAGTTCGACGAGCAGGACGCCGGCGCCGCCCAGGAAGCCAAGCTGCGCGAGGAATACAAGCAAAAGATCCACCTGGCCATCAACCTGGATGCCCTGCGTGCGCAAAAAGTGCAGGTCGACCAATATGTCGACCGCCTGCAAAAACAATTGCCGAGCAAAGCTGAAATGGCCGCGCTGCTGTCGGACATCAACCAGGCCGGTCTCGGGCGCGGCCTGCAGTTCGACCTGTTCAAGCCGGGCCAGGTGGTGGTGCGCGATTATTACGCCGAGCTGCCGATCGATATCAAGGTCAGCGGGAGTTACCACGATATCGGCGCCTTCGCCGGCGACATGGCGAACCTGCCGCGCATCGTCACGCTGAACAATATGGCGCTGTCGGCCAGCAAGGACGGCAGCACGCTGACCCTGGATGCGGTGGCCAAGACTTTCCGCTACCTGGATCCGGATGAGGTCATGGCGCAGCGCAAGGCCGCGGCCGACAAGAAAAAACAGGCGGGCAAAAAATGAGGATCCCGATTTTGAGCGCCGTCCCGGCTTGCGCCCTGGCGCTGCTGCTGGCCGGCTGCGGCAACAGCGACGAGCAAGAAGTGCGGCAATGGATGGCGCAGGTGAAAAGCCAGACCCGCGTGGCGGTGCCGAAGCTGGCCGCGCCCAAGGATTTCATTCCCTTCGCCTACCAGGAAAAAGACGTCACCGATCCATTCAACCCGAACAAGCTGCTGGCCGTGCTGGCGCTGGCCGACAAGTCCAGCGGCGGCTTGAAACCGGACCTGAACCGGCGCAAGGAAGTGCTCGAAGCTTTTCCGCTGGATACCATCAAGATGGTCGGCACGCTGCAAAAGGCCGGCATCATCTACGCCCTGCTGCAAATCGATCATTCCGTCTATCAAGTCCAGTCCGGCCAGCACATCGGCCAGAATTTCGGCCTCGTCACCGGCGTCGCCGAGGATGCGGTGAATATCAGGGAAATCGTCCAGGATGCGGCCGGCGACTGGGTCGAGCGCACCGCCAAGCTGGAACTGCAGGCAAGCAAGGAGAATAATAAATGAAGGTTTTCATGACGATCATCCACAGACTGTCGCTGGGACCGCAACTGGCCATCCTGCTGTTCCTGGGTTTGCTGGGCGGCGCCGCCCAGGCGGAAGACAACGCCATCGAGGCGATCACGGCGAACCAGCTGGGCTCGAACCTGATCTTGAAAGTCACCATGAAAAATCCGCCGGCGCGTCCGCCGATCGGTTTTTCGATCACCAATCCAGCCCGCATCGCCCTCGATTTCGGCGCCACCGGCAACGCCACCGGCAAGAGCGTGATGGAGATGAACCTGGGCGACTTGCGCAGCGTGAACGTGGTGCAGGCCGGCGAACGCTCGCGCCTGGTGCTGAACCTGGCGCGCCCGCTGAACTACGCCACCGCCATCGACGGTAACGCCGTCATCGTCACCATCGACGCCTCCGGCGGCGTGGCCAAGGCGCTCAACGCCGCCGGCTTGCCGGTGGCCAGCGCCAGCGCATCGGCGCCGCCGGTCCCGGCCGCGCACCAGCAATTGCGCGATATGGATTTCCGCCGCGGCAATAACGGCGAAGGCCGCATCGTCGTCGACCTGCCCAACAGCCAGGTCGCGGTCGACGTGCACCAGCAGGGCGCCAACGTGGTGGTCGACTTCCTCAACACCGGCTTGCCGCCGACCTTGCGGCGGCGCCTGGACGTGACCGATTTCGGCACCCCGGTGACCCAGATCACCACCGTGCCCCAGGGCGAGAATGTGCGCATGACCATCGCCGCCAAGGGCTTGTGGGAGCAAAGCGTCTACCAGAGCGAAACCCAGCTGGTGATCGACGTCAAGCCGTTGAAGGAAGCGCCGAACAAGCTGACCCAGGGTACGCAAGGCTACCGCGGCGAAAAACTGTCGTTCAATTTCCAGAACGTCGAAGTGCGCGCGGCGCTGCAGGCGATCGCCGATATTTCCGGCCTGAACATCATCACCAGCGACAGCGTCACCGGCAACCTGACCTTGCGCCTGAAGGAAGTGCCGTGGGACCAGGCGCTTGACGTGGTGCTGCAAGCCAAGGGCCTGGACATGCGCAAGAACGGCACGGTGCTGTGGATCGCCCCCAAGGAAGAATTGCTGACCAAGGAAAAGCTGGAACTCGAGCAGCGCGCCCAGATCGCCGAACTGGAACCGCTGCGCTCCGAGATCTTCCAGCTCAACTACCAAAAGGTCGAATCCTTCCGCACCGTCTTTGGCCTGGACAACACCGGCGGCGGCGCGGCCGGCGCCAGCAAGCAAAGCGTCTTGTCCAAGCGCGGCAGCGCCATCATCGAGCCGCGCACCAACCAGTTGTTTATCACCGATACCGCATCCAAACTCGAGGATATCCGCAAGCTGATCCAGAAAACCGACGTCGCTTCCAAGCAAGTGATGATCGAGGCCCGCATCGTCGAGGCCAGCGATACTTTCAGCCGCAACCTCGGCGCCAAGCTCGGCATCAGCGGCGCGAGCGGTAACGCGGCGGTCAGCGGCAACATCACCGGCGTAGCGGAAACCACCGGCCAGGTGGTGCCTACCTCCACCTCGTTCACGAATACCCAGCAGGTCAACCTGCCGGCCGCCAGCATCAACGGCAACGCGCCGGCCAGCCTGGCGGTGAGCTTGTTTTCCTCATCCGCCAACCGCTTCCTGAACCTGGAGCTGTCGGCGCTGGAAGAGGACGGCACCGGCAAGGTGATTTCCAGCCCGCGTGTGGTCACGGCCGACAAGGTGGTCGCGCTGATCGAGCAGGGCGTGGAACTGCCTTACCAGGTCGCCACCAGCAGCGGCGCCACCTCGATCGCCTTCCGCAAGGCTAACCTGCGGCTTGAAGTGACGCCACAGATCACGCCGGACGGCAACGTGGTGCTGGAAGTGGACGTCAACAACGACAGCGTCGGCCAGACCACCACCGCCGGTTTCGCCATCGACACCAAGCACGTGAAGACCCAGGTGATGGTGGAAAACGGCGGCACCGTGGTACTCGGCGGCATCTACCAGCAAACCCTCAGCAGCGATACGGAAAAAGTGCCTTTCCTCGGCGATATTCCAGTGTTGGGCTATCTGTTCCGCAGCACGGCCAAGACCGACAACAAGACCGAACTGCTGGTATTCATCACGCCGAAGATCGTCACCGATCATTTGCCGACGCGCTGAACGGGTTGATTGAGGTAGCTTCGGCTCAGCCTGCGTCACCATCGGCCGCACCCAGCCGACGCCGTGCGTGAGCCGTTGAGCGGCGCTGTTAATGTCGTCACTGCAAGTCCGCTTGGACTCAGCACCGCTT
>DASYLQ010000544.1:0-4932 GCA_036009485.1 Janthinobacterium sp. | reverse complement strand
TGATGCAGTAAGAGCCGGTCTATCGCAGCACCGGCGGGCGTAAAAAAGCCGCTGTCCTTTATCGGGGCAGCGGCTTTCGTTTTACGGCGTCCCGCTTGTTCAGGCCGACTCTTCCGGCGCCCGCGTGACGCGGACGAAGATCGGCGCCACCAGCAAGCCCAGTTCGAACAGCACGCACATCGGCAGTGCCAGCGAAAACTGGCTGACGATGTCCGGCGGCGTAACGATGGCCGCCACGACGAAGGCGCCGACGATCACATAGGGACGGAATTCCTTCAGCTTGGCCACGCTCACCAGTCCCATGCGCACCAGGATCACCACCACCACCGGCACCTCGAAGGTGGCGCCGAAGGCCAGGCACATCGACATGACGAAATCCAGGTAATTCTCGATGTCCGGCGTGACGGCGATCGATTGCGGCGAAAACTCGCTGATGAACTTGAACACGCGGCCGAACACAAAGAAATAGCAAAACGCCACGCCGGCCATGAACAGCAGCGACGAGGAAATGACCAGCGGCGCGATCAGGCGTTTTTCATGCGCGTACAGGCCGGGCGCGATAAAGGCCCACAACTGGTACAGCACCCACGGCAGGGCCAGGATGAAGGCGATCACCAGGGTCACCTTCATCGGCACCAGGAAGGGCGAGATGACGCCGGTGGCGATCATTTTCGAGCCGACCGGCAGCGCGGCGATCATCGGGCGGGCGATGAAGTCGTAGATATGCGACGGCCCCGGCCAAAACATCAGCAGCGCGCACACCACGGCGATGCCGATCGAAGCCTTGACCAGGCGGTCGCGCAGCTCGACCAGATGGGAAATAAACGTTTCTTCGCCGGAGAATTTGGAAGTCATTTAATAAAACGAAGCATGGGATTTGCCGCCTGGGCGGAACTTTGCGACCCGCGCCGCGCCGGAGATCACATGCATCTTGCCGCCGTGGCGCTGCTTGTACCAGGCGGGAATGGCGGAACTGCGCACCAGGCGCTTGCGGCGGAATTCGCGCGCCTTGATGGCCAGGTGCTCGGGCGTCGTGAAGGTCGCCGGCGCCGCGTCATAGGCGGGCGTGGTCTCGCCGGGAATATCGTCGCGCCAGGCGCTCTCGACGTCGGCCACGTTTTGCGTGATCGAGTTTTCCACGCCGCTCTTGATCGAATGCGCGGCTTCCTGCACTTCCTGTTGAAGATTTTTCAATTCCTCCATCTCGATTTCGCGAGTCACTTCGGATTTGACTTCATTCAGGTAGCGCTGGGCGCGGCCGTACAAGGTGCCGGCCATGCGCGCCACTTTCGGCAACTTTTCAGGGCCGATGACGATCAATGCGACGACACCGATAAGGGCGAGTTTGGAAAGGCCGAGATCGATCATGGATGGAAGTCCGGTTTCTGGTGAAGGCAGGCGCGCCGCCCGTCAGCGGAAATCAGCTTTTGCTCTTTTCTTTCACGTCGACGTCGATGGTGCTTTTGTCGGCCACTTGCGACGGCGCCGCGCTGGTGGTCTGCAGCGGCTTTTCTTCGTCGCCCTTGACGCCATCCTTGAAGCCCTTGACGGCCTTGCCGATGTCGGAACCCATATTACCCAGCTTCTTGGTGCCGAATACCAGCATCACGATCACCAGCACGATCAGCCAGTGCCAAATACTCAATGAACCCATCATTTTCTCCTTGCAGGGCCAAAACGCCCGAAATCGGTGGAAACCTGTAGCGACAGTAGACAGTATACGCGATGCGCGCCCGTCTTGTGCCCTATCGTTACGGTTGGGGGAATGTTGTTTGTTTTCCTAACGCTGGCCGCGCCACGGCCGCGGGCCGCCATACAGGTGCAGGTGCAGATGGTACACCTCTTGCCCACCGTCGGGCCCGCTGTTGACGAGGGTCTTGTAGCCGCCGCCGGGCGCGCCGTCGGCGCCGTAGCTGACGGCACAGCCGAACTCGGCCGCCAGCTTCGGCACCAGGCGCAACATTTTGCCGAGCAAGGCCGTATGACTGTCGTCGCAATCCGACAAAGTGCTGAGATGCTGTTTCGGAATGATCAACAAATGCACGGGCGCGGCCGGGTTGATATCCTTGAACGCCAGTAATTCATCATCTTCATAAACGATGCTGGATGGGATTTTTTTGACCGCGATTTTGCAAAAAAGACAGTTTTCCACACTCACTCCGCTTGGTGTTTATTCAATTCCTCGGCGTCGCGCAATTCCGACTTGCGCGCCGCCTTTTCCTCGATGCCGGACAAGCCTTCGCGCCGCGCCAGCTCGTCGAGCACCTGCTGCGGCGTCAAGTCGAACTGGGCCAGCATGACCAGCGAATGAAACCACAGGTCGGCGCATTCGTACAGCACTTTGGCATTGTCGCCGTCACGGCGCGCATCCTTGGCGGCCATCACGGTCTCGGTGGCTTCCTCGCCGATCTTTTTCAGGATGGCGTCGTCGCCCTTGGCGAACAGGCGCGCGACATAGGATGTGTCCGGATCGCCGCCATTGGCCAGCTTGCGCGACTCGATCACGGCCGCCAGGCGGTCCAGGGTATCGCTCATTTGGTCTCGCCCGTCTTGGTTTTCGCCGCCTTGGCCGGCTTGGCCGGCTTGGAATAGATGGTGGCCGGATCCTGCAGCACCGGTTCCACGGTTTGCCATTCGCCATCCTTGACGTCGCCGTCGAATTTCTGGAAGAAGCAGGAATGCCGGCCGGTATGGCAGGCGATGCCGCCGCTTTGCTCGATCTTCAGCAAGATGACGTCTTCATCGCAATCGAGGCGGATTTCCAGCACCTTCTGGATATGCCCGGATTCCTCGCCCTTGTGCCACAGCTTCTTGCGCGAACGGCTCCAGTACACCGCTTCGCCGATCTCGACCGTGCGAGCCAGCGCGTCGCGGTTCATCCAGGCGAACATCAGCACGTTGTTGCTGCCCGCCTCTTGCGCGATCACCGGCACCAGGCCGTGTTCATCCCACTTGACCTTTTTCAGCCATTTTGCATTGCTTGCACTACTGGTTCCGTTCTGCATTCTCTGTCTCTGCTCAGTTTCTAACGAGGTCTTCAAGCCAGGCGCATCGGAATGCCCTGCCGCGCCATGAATTGTTTGGCTTCCTGGACGGTATGCTGGCCATAGTGGAAGATGCTGGCCGCCAGCACCGCGTCGGCCTTGCCTATCTTGATCCCATCGGCCAGGTCTTGCAAGCCGCCCACGCCGCCCGAGGCGATCACTGGGATGTTCACGGCGTCGGACACGGCGCGCGTCAGGCCCAGGTCGAAGCCGGACTTGGTGCCGTCGCGGTCCATGCTGGTCAGCAGCAATTCACCGGCGCCCAGGGCCGCCATTTTTTGCGCCCACTCGACCGCATCGAGCCCGGTGGCGTTGCGGCCGCCGTGGGTGAAGACTTGCCATTTGCCGGGCGCCGTCTGCTTGGCGTCGATCGCCACGACGATGCATTGCGAACCATGCTTTTGCGAAGCCTCGTACACCAGTTGCGGATTCGTCACCGCCGAGGTGTTCAGGCTGATCTTGTCGGCGCCGGCGTTGAGCAGGCGGCGCACGTCTGCCACCGCGCGCACGCCGCCGCCCACCATCAGCGGGATGAAGACCTGCGCGGCCACCGCCTCGATGATGTCGAGGATCAGGCCGCGGTTGTCGCTGGAGGCGGTGATGTCGAGGAAGGTCAGCTCGTCGGCGCCCTGCTCGTCGTAGCGGCGCGCGATCTCGACCGGATCGCCGGCGTCGCGCAGCTCGGTGAAGTTGACGCCCTTGACCACGCGGCCATTGGTCACGTCGAGACAGGGGATGATGCGTTTTGCGAGCATGTTAAAACCGATGGTGTGGGAAAACCGATAGTGTAGGCCGGCCTGGGCCGGCGATCCTCAAACCGACAATTCGTCAGCGCGCAGTTGCGCCGAGTTCAGGTCGAGCGTGCCTTCGTAAATGGAGCGGCCGCAGATGACGGCTTCGATACCCTCGTCCTGCACCGCGCACAGCGCTTCGACGTCGCCCAGGTTGTGCAGGCCACCGGAAGCGATGACGGGAATCTTCACCGCCTGGGCCAGCTTGACGGTGGCCTCGATGTTCACGCCACCCATCATACCGTCGCGCCCGATGTCGGTATAGATGATGGATTCGACGCCGTAGGCTTCGAATTTTCGCGCCAGGTCGATCACTTCATGGCCCGACATCTTGCTCCAGCCATCGGTCGCCACCTTGCCGTCCTTGGCGTCGAGGCCGACGATGATGTGGCCGGGGAAGGCGCCGCAGGCGTCGTGCAGGAAGCCCGGGCTTTTCACCGCCGCCGTGCCGATGATGATGTAGGTGATGCCGTCGTCCAGGTAGCGCTCGATGGTGTCGAGGTCGCGGATGCCGCCGCCCAGTTGCACGGGGATTTCATCGATGTCGTTTTCCAGCGCGAATTCCTGCACCACTTGCAGGATGGATTTCACCGCGCCCTCGTTTTTCGGCTTGCCGGCGAAGGCGCCGTTCAAGTCGACCAGGTGCAGGCGGCGCGCGCCCTGCAGCAGCCAATGGCGGGCCATTTCGGCGGGATCCTTGGAAAATACGGTGGCGAGTTCCATATCGCCCTGTTTGAGGCGAACGCAGTGACCGTCTTTGAGGTCGATGGCAGGAATAAGCAGCATGATCGGAATGATGAAGGTTATAAGTGAATGAAGGTAAAGAGGGCGCCCGCTCAGGGCTGCCAATGAACGAAGTTTTTATACAGTTGCAGGCCGGCGCCGGCGCTTTTTTCCGGGTGAAACTGGGTAGCGAAGATATTGTCGCGCGCCACGGCGCAACTGAAGGGCGCGCCGTAGACGGTTTGCCCGACCGTATGCGATCCGGCTTCCGGCTGCGCATAATAACTGTGCACGAAGTAAAAATAGGCGTCATCGGGAATGCCGTTCCACAAACGATGTGACGCCGTTTGCCGTACTTGGTTCCAGCCCATTTG
>DASYLQ010000543.1:0-3422 GCA_036009485.1 Janthinobacterium sp. | reverse complement strand
CATGCTGCCCGCGCGCAGCCCGGCGATCAGGCGGTTGAATGGCTGGGCCACCAGCCGCACCGGCTCGCCCATGCGTTCGAAGGCCTTGCGCACAATCGCGGGATAGATGCCGGCCGCCTCTTGATACGGCCCGGTGTACATGGTCGGCGCGCTGGCGCTGTCGAAACCGATCACCAGCGGCGCGCCGCCTTGCGCATCGGGCAGCGCCCATAAGCCGGCGAGCGCCAGCAGGTAGCCGGCCCAGCGCCGCCGCATCGCGCGCGCCGGGCCGGATTGCATGGGACCCGGCGCTTTCAATCTTCCTGGGCAGTTTCGGCCGGCCAGTCGCGGATATAGGCTTTCAGCATCTTGTTTTCGAAGCTTTGCGCTTCCAGCACGGCGCGGGCGACGTCGTAGAACGAGATCACGCCGAGCAGGGTCTTGGCGTTCATCACCGGCAGGTAACGCGCGTGTTTTTCCAGCATCATGCGCCGCACCTCGTTGACTTCGGTATCCGGGGTGACGGTGATCGGATGGTCATCCATATGCTTGCGCACCGTGCCGGGGCCGACCGCACCCTGGTTTTCATACACCGCCTTGATCACTTCGCGGAAGGTCAGCATCCCGACCAGGTCGCCGTACTCCATGACCACCAGCGAACCGATATCCTTCTCGGCCATGGTGTTGGCGGCGTCCACCAGCGGCTGGTCGGGCTTGACCGTGTAAAGGATATTACCTTTGACTTGTAGAATCTCGGAAACTTTCATTTTGGCCTTCCTGTCCGCGTGAGTGGGTTTTATAGTTATAAAAGCCTTACTAGCGAATGTAGCCTAAGCCCGTCAAAAAATCCAGTGTTGCGCCATATCAAATTGGCCACTGTGACAATATACATGTTTAACAGACAAGAATCAGACAAAAGATGGGTGGACCAGCGCCAGCACCAAGGTGGCGGCGCGCGGCATGCCGCCGCCACCTGGACCACCTGGACTTTTAATGCGTCAGCGGCTTTGCCGATGCGCCGTCGGATTGGTCGTTCGGCATCATCCCCATGCCCAGTTCGGCGCCGGTGAGCGGATCCGAGTCCGTATGCGAGGCGGTGCGCACCGCCATCTGCTGCACCACCTCCAGGTCGTCCTTGTCCATGTCCACGGCGGCGCCGCCATCGCCGCCATCGACCGCCAGTTGCTTCTCGGGATCCGAAACAAAATCCCACTTCCCGCCCTGGTTCCACGGCCCGCGCTGCTCGCCAGGCCCTGTCGACATATTGAAATACACATTGCTGAAACGGGGATCGCCGGGAAGTTTGCCTGGAGGGAAATTAGGCTCGATCGCATACAACGCTTTTTCAAATGATTTCTGGTGGGCGATTTCGCGCGTCATCAAAAATCCCAGCGCTTCCTTGACGCCGGCATCGCTGGTCAGGTTGATCAGCCTTTCATAGATGATTTTCGCCCTCGCCTCGGCCGCGATATTCGAGCGCAGGTCGGCCGTCGGCTCGCCGATGGTGTCGACATACGCCGCCGTCCACGGCACGCCGGCCGAGTTGACCAGCGGCGCGCCGCCGCCATACAGCACCTGGGTGACATGGCTGTCGTTGCCGGCGCCGTTGATCGCGCGGTACATCTCGCCCGCCTCATCGACGCCTTCAGCCAGGCGCCCCCTGGCGCCCTTGTTGAGCATGACGACGATATTGCCGATCACTTCGAGATGGCTGAGCTCTTCCGTCGCGATATCGAACAGCATGTCCTTGCGGCCCGCATCGTCCTCGGATACAGCCTGGGTGAAATAGCGCATGGCCGCCGCCAGCTCGCCTTGCGGGCCGCCGAACTGTTCCAGCATCAGGTTGGCCAGGCCGGGATTGGTTTCACTCACCCTGACCGTGTATTGCAGTCGCGTATTGTGTGCAAACATGTTCACTCTCCTGAAAAATTAATTGAAGTTAGCTCAAGCCAAAGGCCATGCCCGCGGGCATGGCCACTCATGCGCTCATGCAGGGGCACCGGCGGGAATTGCCGCATCCCGGCTCTCCTGCGCCTGCGCCGCATTTCCGGCCAAATCGGCTGCCACCATGCCCGCGACGCCGGCCAGCCGGTTCGCTTCCTCTGCGATATCGTCCTGCACCAGGTGTTGCATCATGTGGCCGGTCTGGGGAAACAGCCGCAATGCGCTACGCGGCAATTCCCGGTGCAGGCGCACGGAATTGTCTTCGGTGTTGACGACCTTGTCGCCCTCGCCGGCCAGGATCGCCACCGGCATCCTCAATTCCGGATAGCGCTTGCGCAAGGCCAGCGCCGACGGCACCATCAGCGCCGCTTCCGCGGCCGTGGCCCGCAGTTGCGATGGCCGCAAGGACATCCATGCCGGCAGGCGGCGGAAACTCGCGGCCACCCGGTTCGGGCTGAACGCCTGTTTGATTGCGGCCGGCCAGGCCAGGCGGCCAAACAGCGGCGAGACGGTAAAGCGCATCAAGTCGCCCAGTAGCGGGATGGCCGGCAGCGCGGCCATCGGCACGTCCAGCCGCAAGCTCGGATAGTAATAACCGGCCAGCAGCAGCAAGCCACGCACCCTGTCGGGCGCTTCCAGCGCCATCGCCAGCGCCACCTGCGTGCCCATGGAATGGCCCAGCACCAGATATTCTTCGGCGCCGAGTCGCTGCAGCGCCTGCCCCAGCAATTTTGCCTGGGCTTGCGGCGTCCAGATCGTGCCGCGCGGCCGCTCGCTATAACCGAAACCTGGCCGATCGAAGGCGATCACACGGAAGTTGCGCGCCAACTGCCCATACAGGCCGCTCAGGCGGAAATCCTCGGCCATCGTCGCATTGCCGTGCAATAGCACCAGCGCCGCTCCCTGACCCTGCTCGACGTAATGCAGGCGCACGCCGCCGACGTCGACGAATTTCCCGGCCGGAGGATTTTCCCGCTCAACCTGCATGGTCTTGCTGCGCACGACAAGGTAAGCCGCCGCCAGCGCCGCCAGCGAGACCAGACCGGCCGCGCGTCCCGTCCAGCGCGTCGGCGCGCCCGAATCCATCATTTTTGTGGCATCCATATCATTCCTCTCAAAACCGTGTGACATCCGGGAATGCAGGCTGGTTCCGCGTCCGGCGCAGGCCGGCCGTCATGTGCTTGCGCGCGGAGGCGATGGCTTCAGTGTTTGCGCCCCTGCTTCTTGCCGCCTCCGGCGCCTTTAGCCGATCCAGCCTTGGTATGGCTGGCCGCCTCCTTGCCGCTTTTGGCCGTGCTCCCGCCTTGCACCTCCTCTTGCGCGCCCGACCTCGACTGTCCCTCCGTCGCCGACTGTTTATTCTGGCCGCCGCCTGATTTTTGCTTTCCCATGATCCGCCCTCCTTTCAGTGATATCGGCAATTCATGCTAGGCCGGGGCAAGGACAGGCGAAATAGGAGGCGGAGAGGCGGCCTTGTAGGAGCTGGCGAGGACCGGCGT
>DASYLQ010000542.1:0-4628 GCA_036009485.1 Janthinobacterium sp. | reverse complement strand
CACAGCGCCGCGCTGTCGTCGCGCCGGCCGGACTGGTGCCGCTCCAGCATGTCTTCGATATAGGCCATATTGAACATGCCGCTATGGGCCAGGGTGGCGCCCAGCAGCGCCTGGCGCAGGCGCTGGCGCAGCGGGCCGCGCAACCAGGTTGCCATCGGCACGGAAAATCCCATCTTTTCGCGGTACAGGAGTTGCCGTGGCAAATAAGGGAGAAGCGCTTTCTTGAACAGGTATTTGCCTTCGCCGCCCTGCAATTTCAGGTTCGAGGGCAGGCCGGAAATCCATTCGACCAGGCTATGGTCGAGCAAGGGGCTGCGCACTTCCAGGCCATGGGCCATGCTGGCGCGGTCGACCTTGGTCAAGATATCGCCGGGCAAATAGGTTTTCATGTCGAGGTACTGGACTTGGCCCAGCGCATCCGCGGCCGGACAGTTGCGGGCGTGACGGCGCAGGACTTCGACCGCCTGGTACCCGTTCAGGCTGTCCCGGAATTCAGGCGTGAACAGGCGCGCGCGCATGGCGTCCTTCATGATGCTGACGCCGTGGAAATAGGCGGCCACCGAATCGCGCGCCAGTGCTTCCAGGCTGCTCTTGGCACGCAGGGGCCGCGGCGCCCAGTCGGCTTTTGGATAGGCCCGTCCGAGCAGGCCGAACACCGGCCGGCGCAGGGCCAGCGGCAGCAGCGCGCGCAGGCGTTCCTCGTATAGATGCCAGCGGTAGCGCCGGTAGCCAGCCAGGCTTTCATCGCCGCCGTCG
Source organism: Janthinobacterium sp. (assembly GCA_036009485.1). Lineage (GTDB taxonomy): Bacteria > Pseudomonadota > Gammaproteobacteria > Burkholderiales > Burkholderiaceae_D > Janthinobacterium. The sequence goes on along the minus strand of DASYLQ010000542.1, from coordinate 3,872 downwards.
CCGGACAGGGCCACCGTCACGCGCTGCCGCGCCAGTTGGCACACCCGGTAGGTGGGCAGCGCCGAGCTGTCGGCGAAAGGCTCGTCGTATAGTCCGGCCAGCTGATCGATCAGCGAAAAATCGTCTTCTTGCCCGACTTGCAGCGCATGGTGGCGCGTGGCGTAGCGGCTGGCCACGCTGGCGGCGTGGGCCGATTCGTTGAAGGCCGGGTCGCCGAAAGAGATCGAGCAAGTGTTGACCGGCTCGCCAGACGCCTCGGCCATCAGCGCCACCACGGCGCTGGAATCGACCCCGCCGGACAGGAAGGCGCCGAGCGGCACGTCGGCCACCATGCGGATGTGCACCGCTTCGCGCAGCCGCACGATCAGTTCGTCGGCGGCCTCGGCCTCGCTGACGGGCGCATGCGGCTGGAACGGCAAGTCCCAGTAGCGTTTCGGCGCCGGCAGCGGGGCGCCGGGGCGCAGGCACAGCGTGTGGCCGGGCGGCAGTTTGTAAGCCTGTTTAAAAATGCTGCGCGGCTCCGGCACATAGCCATAGGCGAAATACTCGTCGACGGCGAGCGGATCGAGTTCGCGCCGCAGGCCGGGAGCCAGCATCAGCGCCTTCAGTTCGGAGCTGAAGCTCAGGCAGCCGCCGTCCGGCAAGGCGTAATACAGCGGTTTCACGCCGAGGCGGTCGCGCGCCAGGAACAGGGTTTGCTGGCGCCGGTCCCACAGGGCGAAGGCGAACATGCCGCGGAAACGCGCGACGCATTGTTCGCCCCATTGTTCCCAGGCGTGGACGATGACCTCGGTGTCGCTGTGGGTGCGGAACTGGTGGCCGAAGCGGCCCAGTTCGCGCATCAGCGGCTGGAAATTATAGATTTCGCCGTTGAATACCACCACCACTGATTTGTCTTCATTGAACAGCGGCTGGCGGCCGCCGGCCAGGTCGATGATGGACAGGCGCCGGTGGCCCAGGCCGATGCCGGGTTCCAGGTGCAGCCCGCCGTCGTCCGGGCCGCGGTGCATCTGGCTCTGGTTCATCCTCTGCAACAGCGCTGCGTCGATGTCGCGCTTGCCGTGCAAATCAAAAATGCCGACGATGCCGCACATGGTGGTTCCTTCGCAGTATTAAAAATGGAGTCGATGGGGCGGCGCCGTCAGGGCGTCGTAAACCGACAGATAGGCGCCGGCCATCGCCAGCAGGCTGTGTTCGGCCAGTACCTGGCGCCGGCCGCGCATGCCGTGGCGCTCGGCCAGGCCGGGGATGCGGTAATAATCGCCGATGGCGTCGGCCAGCAAGTCCGGCGCCATCGGCGGCACCAGGGTGCCGGTCCAGCCGGCCTGCACCAGGTCGACATTGCCGCCGACCGCCGTCGCCACCACCGGCAAGCCGCTGGCCATGGCTTCCAGTATGGTGTTGGAACTGCCTTCGGCCAGCGAGGGCAGGACGAACAGGTCCATTGCGCGCATCAGTTGTGGAATGTCGTCGCGCGTGCCCGGCAGCCAGGCCAGGTGCGCCGCGCCGGCGTTGCGCAACAGGCCCAGGCATTGTTCGCGGCACAGGCCGTCGCCAATGATCATCAGGCGCAGCCGGCCGCGCGGGCCCTCTTGCGCCAGCAACAACAGGAAGGCTTGCACCAGCGACGCGAAATCCTTCACCTCGGCCATGCGCCCGACGCTGCCGATGACAAACGCTTCTTCGCACAGGAAGCCGGGCGGGCCGACCGCCGCGGCGGGACCGAGGCGCGGATGGAATTGCAGGCTGTCGACGCCGTTGCCGATATGTGTCACGCGGGCCGGATGGACGCCGATGCGCTGCACCAGCCACTGTTCCAGGTCGCGGCTGACGGCGATGTAATGGCCGACCAGCGGCCGCAGCAGCTTGCGCAGCACATTGTATTTGAGCCTGGTGCCGTGCAAGTCGGCCATGTCGCGCCCGTGTTCGCCATGCACGCGCAATTTCACGCCGGCGGCGGCGGCCAGCAACTGGCCTTCGATGCCGCCCAGGTTGCGGGTGTGGATCAGCTGCGGCTGCAGGCGCTTCAGGGTGTGGTACAGGCGCAGATAATGCGGCCAGTCCTTGCCCTCGCGTTTGTTCAGGCTGATGATTTCCACGCCGGGAGTGAGGAGGCGTTCATGGAAGCCCGTATCATCCTTCAGGCAGACGATCACATGGCGGTAGCGTTGCGGCGGCATATGCTTGATCAGGTTGACCAAGCCGTTTTCCAGGCCGCCGACGCCGAGCTGGTGGATCAGGTGGACGATCAGGGGCGGCGCGGCGGCGCGGTTTTCATCGGCGTGCGGCATGGTCCAGCCCTTGTGTGATGGCTGGCATCATGTCTGCCAGGAAGGTCTGCATGGATTGCCGGGCGGCGACCCGGTCTTCATCGAAAGGCGCGCTGACGATGATCTCGGCGCCGTCGCCGGGCTCGCGCAAGAGCTTGCTCTTGGCCAGCAGCAGCTTGAGCAGCCAGGCATTGACGGTATCGGTCCCGTCCTGGCGGTACCAGCGCCAGACCAGCAGGCGCCGTTCGCCGCCCTGGAAAACGCTTTCCCTCAGGTACAGGGTGCGCCCGTTCGGCAAAACGACGCTGGCCGCGCCGTCTTCGCTGCGGCGCCATTGGGCGCCGGACGGCGGGGGCGCTGGCGCCAGCAGCTCGGCACCTTGGTGCTGGCTGGCATACCAGGCCAGTTGCAGATTGACGCGGCCGACCGGCCCGCGGTAGCTTTGGGTGAATTCCAGCGGGTCGCCGCCGTGGCCGGCGCGCCAGTCTTGCGGCGTCAAGGGCGCCGCGCTCCAGGCCGCTGTATCGGCCTGGAGCGCGGCCAGCTCGATCCGTAGCGAAGCGGGCGGCGGCGCTGGCGCGCGCGCCAGCAGCAAGGCCAGCAGCGGCCACCAGGCGGCCAGGGCGACGCAGACGGCCGCGCTGGCGGCGCTGCGGCGCAGGAGCGGGCCTGAGCGCGGCACCGGGTCCGGGCGCAGGACCGGGCGCAGGACCGGACGCGGCGGCGCAGCCGCAGCCGGCGCCGGTGCTTCGCGCCAAAAGGACGCGGCCCAGTACAGCAGCAGGCAGACGATGCCGAAAAAGAGCCAGCCATACACCAGGTGATCGATACCGACCGCCAGGCGCATGTCGCTGCAGTGGCCGATCATGACGATCAGATAGGCGCGCAAGCCGTTTGCCAATATCGGCAGCAACAGGGCGACGGCGCCGAATGCCAGGCGCCGCCCCAGGCTGCGAAAATTCAGCCAGGCGTACATGCTGCCCAAGGCCAGCGAAGCGATGACGTAGCGCAGTCCGCTGCACGCGTCGACCACCGACCAATTGCCGCTGGGTATGCTGAAGTCATTATTTTCGCGAAATACCGGCACGCCCGTCAGTTGCAGCGCGGCGACGGCGAAGCGGGCCGTGAAATCGATCAGCGGCGGAATGAAGACTTCGCCGAATGGCACCGCCAGCAACAGATAGGCCAGCGGAAAGGCGATCGCCCGCACCATGGGCCAGCCGAGGATGGCGGCGAGGCTGGCCGGTATCATCAGGACCAGTGCGTATTGCATGATCACCGGCACATTGGCGGCGTCCGCCAGCAGCCAGGCTGTGCCTAGCGGCAACAGCAGCAGGGCAGGGCGCATGCCCGGACGCTGGACCATGCCGGCCAGCGTATGCCGCTGTTGCCAGATCAGCCAGGCGCTGGCGGGCGCGATGACGAAGCCATGCGCGAAGGTCTGTGAGCGCGACCAGATCAGGACCATGGCCCACAGTGTCTGGTAATACAGCGCCAGGATCGCGGCGATGGAGACCAGGGCGATCTTCATGCGGCCGGCCCCGCCGGCGGCGCAAGGGTCGCCGGTCCGCCCCTTGCCGGCAAGCCAAACAAGGCGCCTAG
>DASYLQ010000541.1:0-3484 GCA_036009485.1 Janthinobacterium sp. | reverse complement strand
AAGGCCAGGGTGTTTATCGAAAGCCATTGTCGAGCTGCGGTGGTGTTGCGTCAGGTCAAGTAATACCAATCTGGCAGCGAGTTATGCCGATAAGTTATGCCGATAAGCCCGCTACCTGAAGATAATTTAGAGTAGCCAAAGCGGAGATAGTTCTCTGTGCGGGAGCTCACTCAGGGGGATTCCAGGCAGTTGTTCCAGCGTAAGGCCGGCCAGCGGCGCCGCTCAGTTCAGGCGCGCCAGATGGCGTTGCACCGACAATAAGGCGCCGATCAGGCCGAGCCCGGCGCTTAGGGCCAGCAAGCCTGCCGTCGGCAGCGGCGCCAGCGGCACCAGCTGGAATTCCGAGGCATACAGGCGGGCGAATTCGGCGATGGCCGTATTCAGCGGTTGCAGGGCGAGCGCGACGGCGCCCAGCGCCAGGGCGCCGGAGCACAGGCCCAGCAAGGCGCCGGTGTAATAAAAAGGACGGTGGATGAAGGTGTCGGTGGCGCCGATCAGTTTCGACACGCTGATTTCCTCGCGCTGCGTCATCACCTGCAGGCGAATGGTGTTGAAGACCACGGCCACCACCACCATGCCCAGGGTCAGCGCCAGGAACAGCAGGCCCAGGCGCAGCACGCCGAGCAGGGCCGCCAGGCGCTTGATCCAGGCTGAATCGACCTGCACCGTGTCGACGCCAGGCAAGCTGCGCATGCGTGCGGCGATGGCGTCGATATTCCTGGCATCGCCGGCGTCCTTGAAGGCGTCCAGCTTCAGCACATAACTGTCGGGTAGGGGATTGTCGCCCAGCGAGGCCAGCACGTCGGCCAGGCCGTTCTTGTTCTTCAGTGCATCGAGCGCTTGTTCGCGCGGCACGAAACTGATTTTTGCCTGGCGCTCCCTGACGATCTCGCGCAGGCCGGCCTGCAAGGCCAGCGCCTGCTCGCGCGGCGTGCCCGGCTTCAGGAAGACGCTGAGTTCCGGATCGACCGACAATTCTTCCGACATCGGCCGCACATTGTCGAGCAGGGTCACGCCGGCGAAGGGCAGGGCGAGGGCGATGGCGACGACGATAATATTGAACAGGAAACTGCCGGGCGCCTTGCGCAAATGGATCAGCGCGGCGGCGAGGGCGAAACTATGCTGGCGCAACCAATTCCTCATGCGTCTACTCCAGCCAGCGCCAGTTCGCCTTTTTTAAGGTGGATGACGCGCGCCGCCGTATCCAGCATTTGCTCGTCATGGGTCGAGATCAGGCAAGTCACGCCGACCGAATGGAAGGCTTTCAAGGCATCCAGCACCTTGTTGGCGCTGGCCCGGTCCAGGCTGGCGGTCGGTTCGTCGGCCAGGATGATCTGCGGCCGGTTGACGATGGCGCGGGCGATGGCCACGCGCTGCTGCTCGCCGCCGGACAGCGCCTGCGGCCGCGCCAGCGCGCGATCGAGCAAGCCGACCTTGTCCAGCGCCGCCCTGGCGCGCTGTTCGGCCTGCGAGCGCGCACCGCCGGCCACCAGCAGTGGCAGCATCACGTTGGACAGGATGGAACGGTCGGTCAGCAGGCGCTGCTGCTGGAAGATCAAGCCCAGGTTGCGGCGCAGGAAAGGCACGCCGGCCGGCTTCAGCTTGCCGATGTCCTGGCCGTTGACGATGACGCTGCCTTGGCTGGGCCGTTCCATGGCCGCTATCATTTTCAGCAAGGTCGATTTGCCGGCGCCCGACGGCCCCGCCAAAAACACCAGCTCGCCCTTGGCTACCGAGAACGAGACGTCGCGCAGCGCCATCGCATCGGGGGAATATTGCTTCGAGACATGCTGGAATTCGATCATGGGCGCTGGTTCTGTTCTGCTGTTTATCCGAGCAGGGCTTCGACGAATTCCGCCGCCACGAAGGGCTGCAAGTCTTCGATCTTTTCGCCGATGCCGATGAAATACACGGGCACCGGGCGGACGCGGGCGATCGCCGCCAGCACGCCGCCCTTGGCGGTGCCGTCCAGCTTGGTGATCACCAGGCCGGTCAGGTTCAGCGCATCATCGAAGGCTTTGACCTGGGCCAGCGCATTCTGGCCGGTGTTGCCGTCGATCACCAGCAAGATTTCATGCGGCGCACCGTCGAAACCCTTGCCGATGACGCGCTTGACCTTTTTCAATTCTTCCATCAGGTGCAACTGGGTCGGCAGGCGGCCGGCGGTATCCACCATCACCACGTCCAGGCCGCGCGCCTTGGCCGATTGCACGGCGTCGAAGGCGACCGCGGCCGGGTCGCCCGATTCCTGCGAAATGACGGTGACGTTGTTGCGCTGGCCCCAGACGATCAATTGCTCGCGGGCGGCGGCGCGGAAGGTGTCGCCGGCGGCCAGCAAGACCGATTGCTTGTTGGCTTGCAAATGCTTGGCCAGCTTGCCGATAGTGGTGGTCTTGCCGGCGCCGTTGACGCCGGAGATCATCATCACCAGCGGCTGGTGGCGGCCCAGTTCGAACGGCTTTTCCAGCGGCGTCAGCAAGTCGGTCAACAGCGTTTTCAGCGCCTCCTTGACGGCCTCGGCGTCGAGCAACTTGTCGTCCTTGACCTTTTTCTTCAGGGCATCGAGCAGGAAGGCGGTGGCGTCGATGCCGGCGTCGGACATCAGCAACGCCGCTTCCAGCTCCTCATACAGGTCGTCGTCTATCCTGGCGCCGATGAACAGCACGCTCAGGGTGGACGAAGTCTTGGACAGGCCGGCCTTCAGGCGCGCCATCCACGACTGTTTCTTTTCCGGTTCGGCGGCGGGTGCGGCGATCTCTGCTGCTGCGACCGGCGCCGTGTCAGCCGCGACTTCGGGCTCGGCGATGGAAACCGGCGCGATGGCCTGGACCGGGATGGCTGGCGCGGCCGGAGCGGGCGGCTCGACGGCTGGCGGTACTACAGGGGCAGGAGCAGGTTTTTTCTTAAAGAAACTAAACATTGTGTGTGGTGGAGGGCGCTGTCGTGCCAAGGCCGGCGGCGCCGGTATTGGTGAATTCGATCGCGCTTATTTTAACAGAGCGGACAGCGGCGTCGCGGCCTTGCTGCTGGATTGTTAATCTTGTTGCGCTTTGAGCGGCGCGGTCAATGCATGCCGGCTGCGGCGCCGCGGTGGCGCAGGCGCCAGTCGATGATGGCGCTCTCCACGTCCGCCAGTCCGAGCACGCGGACGAAGGCGGGCGGACGCTTGCGCAAGGCCGGATTGCCGCCGCCGGCCCACAGTTCCGTCGTTTGCGGCAAGCGCGCGCGCAGCTCGGTCAAGCCGTCCAGAACCTGGCGCGGATTCATGGCGCCGGAAAACGATAGCGCAGCGATATCGGCGCGCTGGGTGCGGGCCGCCTCGACAATGTCGAGCAGCGGCGTCTGCACGCCCAGCGAAATGCAAAACGCCCCTTGCGCGACGAAGAGTGCCTCGGCCATCAGCAAACCCAGGCCATGGCGTTCTTGCGGTAGCGTGGTCAGCAGGATGCGCGGCGTCGCCAGGCTCTGGCCGGAAGGCTGGGGC
>DASYLQ010000540.1:0-5133 GCA_036009485.1 Janthinobacterium sp. | reverse complement strand
AAGATGGCGTCGTAGATATACAGGACCGCTCCGCCCGGGTAGCCGAAGACGTGCTCGACGCCCTCTTCCGCCAGACAGCGCACCAGTATTTCAGCGCCTGTAATAGGTGATGATGCTGCTTCGGTATTCATGAAACATTCCTTTCAAGGTCCATTGGAGATTGATCGGATGCTCTTTCCTAGCGAAGTGCGCGATGCGCGACAGTGCCCCTTGCTTCCCTTCTTTCTGCGGTCGCGGAATTTCTTTGGGTACCCATAGGTTACCTTACAAAACACCGCTAAACGCAACTCGTTCGGCTGGAGTTTCTGTAGCGATATGCGTACCTCTCGCGCTTGTGGCGCGGGTTAGAGCAAACTGCCTACATATGAAAGCGCGCCTGCCGTCGCGGGCCTTGTGTGCCGATGACGAACAGACCATACAGCCTTGGGGTGTGCAAAGCGTCCCATACGTTACTGCCTCGCACCACTTTGGTCAAGGAGAATTGCAGAAAATGAGCTATTGCAGCCTTGAACGGCATAAAGAACATGCAAAACTGGGTAAATTTTGCTAGGATGCGCTCAGTTTGCAAAACGCCACGAATACTTATCCGAGTGGCATCCCCGATCCTAACCCCCGCACTCCCGGCAGCGCTCCTCACGGCATGGCAACAGACAAAGAATTATCCGACTTTCTCGAAAGTGTAGAGCGGCGCGCCTTTAAACAAGCCGTTTACGCCGTGCGCAAGGACGAGTCGGCGCTCGACATTGTGCAAGACGCGATGATCAAGCTCGCCGAAAAATACGGCGACAAACCGGCCGCCGAGTTGCCGATGCTCTTCCAGCGCATCTTACAAAACACCATACTCGATTATTTTCGGCGTGAAAAGGTCCGAAATGCCTGGGTCAGCCTCTTTTCCGGCCTGACCCCGGCCGGGGGAGACCACGAAGACTTTGATATACTCGAAACCTACGAGGCGGAACATGGATCGGAAGCCTCGGAATCGAGCGCCGACAAGGTCGAGCGCATGCAGGTGCTTGAACTGATCGATGCGGAGGTGCAAAAACTGCCGGCGCGTCAACGGGAAGCCTTCCTTATGCGTTACTGGCAAGATATGGACGTGGCTGAAACAGCCGAAGCGATGGGTTGCTCGGAAGGCAGCGTGAAAACGCATTGCTCTCGCGCAACACATACCCTCGCAGAGTCGCTCAAAGCCAAGGGAATTAAATTATGAATACCGATGATCTGAATTTCGCTTACAAAGTGCGGCATGCACTCAACGAAAAGCTCGACGATTTGCCGTCATCGACGACAGATCGTCTGGCTTGCGCTCGCAAGATGGCTTTGGCGCGCAAGAAGGTCCAGGCCCCTGTGCTGCTGGCGCAGAGCGCGGCCGCCGGCGGCGCGGGCAAGTTCGGCGCCTTCTTTTCCGGACCGATGCCCTGGTTCGGCCGCCTGAGCGTGGCGGTGCCGCTGATCGCCCTGGTATTCGGCCTGGCCGGCATTTACCAGGCCGAAGAAAAGCAGCGCATCACCGAGCTGGCGGAAATGGATGCAGCCGTCCTGTCCGATGAATTGCCTTTGTCGGCTTACCTCGACCATGGCTTCAATGCTTACCTGACGAAACGCGAGCAATAAGCATGGCGCGTCTCAGCGTTCGGCGTGGCCTGGCCGGCCTCGGCCTTGCAGCATTGGCGTCCTGGGCATGCGCCCAGCAACAGGCGACTGCGCCCGCGCCTGCCCCCGTGGCGGCGCCGGCAGTCAAGCCGGCACCCGCAACGCCCCCTGCCGCTTCGGCAGCGGCCTCCGCGGCCAAGTCCGGCCTGAAGCCGGGAAGCCATGCCGCTTCGGCCCCGGCTAAAGCGATGGACAAGCCGCTTTGGAGTGCATTGTCGCCCATGCAGCAAGCCGCGCTGCAGCCGCTGGCCGGCGAATGGAATATGATGGGCTCGCTGCAAAAGCAAAAATGGCTGGAAATCGCCAGCCGTTTCCCATTGATGAAACCGGACGAACAGCAGCGCGTGCAGGAACGCATGCGCGAATGGATCAAGTTGACGCCCGAACAACGCCGTGTCGCCCGTGAAAATTATGCCCGTTCCAAAAAACTGGAACCGGGTCAAAAGTCGGCGCAATGGGAACAGTATCAGCAACTGCCTGAAGAGCAAAAGAAAAAGCTCGCCGCCGGCGCCGACAAGAAAAAACAGATCGTCGACCCGCCTGCGCCGTCGCAAAACAAATTCAAGCCTGTGCCTCCGATCAAGTCGGGCGTGATCCTGCCGCCGCCGATGACGCCAGCCAAGCCCGGTGCGGCCGGGGCGGCTCCCGCCACCGGCGCCGCACCTGCCACACCTGCCGCCGCTGCGATAGCGCCGGCGCCGGCGGCCGCGGCGCCGGCCGGTTCCGCCCCGCCAGCCAATGTCAAATAGCACGCCGGCGCTGAAGACTCCTTCCGTCAAACGCCGCCTGATCTGCATGGTGTACGAAGCATTCCTGCTCGTCGCCGTGGAAATGCTGGTGACCCTGGTTTTCCTCCTCGTCACGCAAAACCGCCACTCGCCCATTTACGACCACGCGCGCAATTTCGTCCTGTTCCTGGCGCTGGCGGCTTATTTCATTCATTTCTGGACCGACAGCGGCCATACGCTGGCGATGAAAACCTGGCGCATCAAGGTAGTCAAGCCCGCTTATGCCAGGCTGCCGCCCGGCGTCGCGGCCAAGCGCTTCCTGCTGGGATGGGGATGGTTTTTGCCGGCCCTGGCCGTTTGCCATGCCTTCGGCATCAACAGCAAATCCGGCATCGGCATCACCGTGCTGCTAGGGGTGATCGCCTGGGCGCTGACCGCCTTTGCCGACAGCGACAGGCAATTCCTGCACGACCGCCTGCTGGGCACCCGTCTGGTCCTGCTGCCCGAACCGGCGAAAAAGCAGAAGCAGGCCGTCGCCCCTGACGCGGCAGCTCAGAAGCTTTAGAAACGTTCGAACTCTTGCAGGTAGCGCCAGTGCCCGACCGGCAGGGCCGCCATGGAAATGCGGCCGATGCGCAACCGCTTCATCGACACCACCGTCAGCCCCACCATGCGGCACATATGCACGATCTGGCCAGGCTGCGGTCCCTTCAGCGCGAAGCGCAGCCGGGTTTCGTTTTGCCAGCTGGCCTTGATCGGCGCCAGCGGCTTGCCGTTGAACGGCAAGCCATGGTTCAACAGCGCCAGGCCGTCCGGCGCGATCTGCCCCGCCACCTCGACGATGAATTCCTGTTCGATGCGCGACGCTTCGTCCACGAGCTTGCGGGCGACCCGGAAGTCCTGGGTCAACACCAGCAGGCCGCTGGCGCTGGTGTCGAGCGGGTTGGTCAGCGTCAGGCCGGACAGGTGGCGCTTGAGGAAACGCTGGCCGCTGCGATCGGGTTGCGACAGCGATGCCGGCGCCAGGCAAGCCAGCGCCGGTTTTCCGCCGGCGCCGGCGCCGGCGCTGAAACCGGCCGGCTTGTGCAGCAGGATCGTCACCGGCGCGATCTCGTCCGCCGTCGCACCGGGCGCCAGAGCGACTTGCTGTTGCGGGGCGACGCGCGCGCCCGCCTCTTCCACCACCACGCCATCCACGCTGACCCAGCCGCCCTCGATATACAGCTCGGCCTCGCGGCGTGAACAGGGCAGGGAATCGGCCAGGCGTTTGGCCAGACGAACTGTGGAATCAGGCGTGGCGGCGCTCATTGCAGCGAGGCGGATGGTGGAATCTGGCGTGGAAGCGGTCATTGAATCGAGGGGAAGCGTCAAGAGGCGCCCATTGTAACCGGGCGCCTCGCGCCTGCGCTCAGCGCGACTTGAAATAGGCCGCGAAGACATCCGCGGTGCGCTGCAGGTCGGCGCGCGAGGCATTCAGGTGGGTCACCAGGCGCATGTGCGGGGATATCGAGACGCGGATGCGTTCGCGCTGCAGCGCTTCGGCCAGGCCGGCGCAGGCGGCGGCCGGCATGTCGACGTAGAGGATATTCGTCTGCGGCGTGCTGACCGTGATGCCGGGAACCCGGGCCAGTTCCTGCGCCAGGAAAGCCGCATTGGCATGGTCTTCGGCCAGGCGCTGCACATTGTGCTCCAGCGCGTACAAGCCGGCCGCGGCGAGGATGCCGGCCTGGCGCATGCCGCCGCCCAGCATCTTGCGCCAGCGTTTGGCTTCGGCGATGAAGGCCTTCGTGCCGCACAGGACGGAACCGACCGGCGCCCCCAGCCCTTTCGACAGGCAGACGGAAACGCTGTCGAAACCGGCGACCGAGGCGCGCAGGCTGATCCCCTGCGCCACCGCGGCGTTGCAGATGCGCGCGCCGTCCAGGTGGGTCGCCAGGCCCTTGCGATGCGCCAGCACGGTCGCCGCCGCCATGTATTCGGCGCCCAGCACGCGGCCGCCGATGGTGTTTTCCAGCGCCAGCAACCTGGTGCGGGCGAAATGGAAATCGTCCGGCTTGATATAGGCTTCGATATCGGCCAGCGCGATGCTGCCGTCGGCCTGGTTGGCGATAGGCTGCGGCTGGATGCTGCCCAGGACCGCCGCGCCGCCACCTTCATACCGGTAGGTGTGGGCTTCCTGGCCGACCAGGTATTCGTCGCCGCGGGCGCAATGCACCAGCAGACCGATCAGGTTGCTCTGGGTGCCGGACGGCGCGAACATCGCGTCCTCGTAGCCGAACAGCCCGGCCGCATAGTCTTGCAGCCGGTTGATCGTCGGGTCGTCGCCATACACGTCGTCGCCGACTTCCGCCTGCGCCATCGCTTCCCGCATCGCTACACCGGGAAGCGTTACCGTGTCGCTGCGCAGGTCCAGCCACTGCTCGTTCAAATTGCTCATCGAATCGTTGCCTCGTTGGTTGAAAATTCTGAGCGGGACCTTGAATATGGCATCCCGCTAAAACACCGATTTTAAACGGATTCGGCCTGTGTCAGTTCTTCGGCAAAAAAACGCCGGTCCATTTCTTCCAGGCCCAGCGTCCGCAGCACTTCCCGCAAACGCTCGGCCGGACGCTGGCGCGGCAGGTTTTTGTAGCTGGCGATGATCAATTCATTTTTCATCGAATGCTCCCAGCCCACCAGTTCCGTCACGTTGACCTGGTAGCCGTGCGCTTCCAGCTGCAGGCAGCGCAGCACATTGGTGACCTGGCTGCCG
>DASYLQ010000539.1:0-1750 GCA_036009485.1 Janthinobacterium sp. | reverse complement strand
CACCGCAGCGACGTATGCCATCGCGGCCAGCGCGGCGGCCGACAACAATGCCCAGTTCAGCGTGGTGGTCAGTAATCCGCTGGGCGCCGTGACCTCCGCCGTGGCGCTGCTGAAAGTGAATCCGGCGATCGCGCCGGCAATCAGCGTGCAGCCGGCCAACCAGGTGGCGGCCCTGAACCAGCACGCCGCCTTCAGCGTCACGGCCAGCGGTTCGGCGCCTTTGCATTACCAGTGGTCCGGCAAGGCCGGCAATACCGGCACCGATTCGGCCACGCTGGCCATCGCCGTCGTGCAGCCTTCCGACTTCGGCAATTACACTGTGACGGTCAGCAATGCCGCCGGCAGTGTCACCAGCAATGCGGCGACCCTGGTGCAGGCGGCCCCGGGCGTCAACCTGGCTCTGGGCAAGACGGCGGTCGCCAGCAGTTACCAGGATGCCCAGGGCATGCCCGCTTCGGCCGTGACGGATGGCAATGTCAGCACGCGCTGGGCCTCGCTGGCGGTCGACCCTTCGACGATCACCATCGACCTCGGCGCGCCGCAAGCGTTCAACCGCATGATCTTGCGCTGGGAAGCGGCGTATGCCGCCAGCTACCAGATCGACGTGTCGAACGACAACCAGACCTGGACCTTGGCCTATAAACCGGCCGGCGCCGGCGCCGGCGGCGTCGAGGATTTTACTTTCCCTATCGTCAGCGCCCGTTATGTGCGCCTGACCGGCCTGACCCGCGCCACCCAGTACGGTTATTCGCTGTTTGAAATCGAGGTGTACAACGTGCCGACCTGCGGCGGCAGCGCCGAGCGCTACTCGGTGCTGAATAGCGTGTCGGTGCGCGACAATGCGAGCAGCCTGGTCTGGAATCGCGCCGAATATACGCTGACACAGGCTGGTTCGCAGCTGACCCAGCCGTTGGCGGCGCAATATTGCCAGGGCCAGGGCGCACGCTTGCCGACCAAGGATGAAGCCTTGTCGATCAGCGGCACCAACGCGGCGGTGTGCGCCTTCCCGGTTGCCTGGAGCACCTGGACCTCGACCCTGGTCGAGACGGACAGCAATTCGGCATACTGGGTTTCCTCGGCCGGCAACACGAATACCGGCATCATCAACAACTTCCCGGGCTGGGCGGTGTGCGTCAGCGGCACGTCGCAGGCGCAGGCCCCGGTCATCACCGCGCAGCCGGCCAGCCAGACGGTCGCGCCCGGACAATCGGCCCACTTCGCCGTCGGCGCGAGTGGCACGGCGCCGCTGACTTACCAGTGGTTCCGCAACAACACGATGGTCATGGCGACGTCGAACGCCTTCTACGACACGCCGGCGGCGGCGGCCACCGACAACGGCGCCGCCTACCACGCCGTGGTCAGCAATGCCGGCGGCAGCGTCAGCAGCCAGCAAGCCACGCTGACGGTGAGCGGCGGCACGGCGCCGACGATTCCCGTCATCACCGCACAGCCGTTGAGCCAGACGGTGGCGGTGGGGCAGACCGCGCAATTTTCCGTCGGCGCCACCGGCGCCGGCACGCTGGCTTACCAGTGGTCGAAAAACGGCGCGGCCATCGGCGGCGCGACGGCGGCGGTATATGTCACGCCGGCGGCGGCGGCGGCCGACAATGGCGCCCAGTTCAGTGTCGCCGTCAGCAATGGCGCCGGCGGCGTCAGCAGCCAGCCGGCGACCTTGACGGTATCCTCCGCCGCCTCGGGCGGCGTCAACCTGGCCCTGGGCAAGGCGGTCACGGCGAGCGGCAACGAGAAT
>DASYLQ010000538.1:0-3154 GCA_036009485.1 Janthinobacterium sp. | reverse complement strand
CTGACGGCGGGATGATGCACGGCGCGCCGTTCGGCCGGCTGATCGAGGGCTGGGGCCGGGGCCGCAAACGGAGCCGCCCCGCGCGCCATGCCCGGCCCCTGCCCTTCAGGCCGGCCCCGCGGCTGACCGGCACCTGGTTCGTGTCCGCCCGGCGGCTGGCCCGCAAGCGGACCATGCCCGTGCGCCTGCCCCTCAAGCGGTCCTGGCCCGCGCGGCGGCGCGGCGGCGGCGATCGGCCGCGCCGGCTGGCCGGTATTCAGCATCCGCACCTGCGGCGCCGGCCTTGCCGTCGCCGGCTGGCCGGGGAAAGAGGCGCTCGGGCGCGGCGGCGCCGTCCTGGCCAGTACCGGGCGCGACAGCAGCGCCGCGGCGGGCCGGTGCCCCGGCGCGCCGTTGCCGGCGATGCTGGCGCGTTGCGGCCTCACGCCGGCGCCTGGCAGCACGGGCACGCGGTCGACGGACTGGCGCGGCAGCATCACCGCCGATTTGCCCACCGGACGCGACTGGGCGAAGGTCGCCACCGGCACCGCCACCACGGCGCCATTCACCTGGCGGTTGATGTAATTGATGTTGCTCGTGCGCTGGTTATAGACGTTGACGATCTGCGTACGGTTCAGCGTCGTGTTGCTGGCGTTGATATTGTTGAAATAATTCCGGCTGACGTGATAGGCCGGCCGGTACACCTCGCGCGGCCCGAGCGGGAACCAGGCCACGCCGCCGCGGTTCGCGCCCAACAGGCTGGCGCCGCCGACGAAGGCCACCAGCGCCGGCGCATACACGGGCCGCGCCGCGGCCGGTCCCGGCACCCAGCACCAGTCGCCGCGCAAGTGAGCCCAGCGGCCGTAATGCGTGACCGCGAAGCCCCAGGGCGCGTCGTCGACCCAGGTCCAGCCCCAAGGCTCGACCCAGGCCCAGTGGCCGTCGCGGTAAGGCGTCCAGCCGGCCTGCACATGCGACGGCACCCAGACGTTGCCGTAATCCTCGACGCTGCGCCAGGTGCCGTTTTCATCCAGGTCGTCGTAGCCGACCAGGTCGCGCGGCACATAGCGTGCCGACACCGATTGTTCGCTGCGGCGGTCGCGCGCCGCCGCCCAGCGGTCGAATTCGTCGGCCGGCGCCGCCGCCACCACCTGGTAGTTGCGCAGATCGGCGCCGTCGAAGCGATAAGACTGGCCGGCGTCGATCAACCAGGACGCGCCCTGGCCATCGGCCTGGACCTGGCCGGCGCGCACCATGACGCTGGTGGCGTTGCCGTCCGGGTCTACGTCGACGCGGTAATCGCCCGGCTGGCGCAACGTCAGCGCCAGGTTCGGCGTGTCGATCTCAAAGACGCCGTCCGGCGCCAGCTCGCGCACGCGGACATTCAGCCGCCCCTGCGACAATTGCAGTTGCACGACGCGGTCGTCCAGATTCAGGACGCTGAGCAGCGTGTCGCCCTGCATGCGCACGGCGGCGCTGCCGACCTGCAGTTCGTCGCGCGCGCCATCGTCGGTCCACAGGCGGTCGCCGGGAACCAGCGGCCGGTTCAGGTCAGCCTGCACCCACTGGTCGTCGCCGGCCGCGGAAAAGCTGACGGCGCCGCTGCTGTAACCCAGCCGCGCCACGCGGCCCGGCGGGTCGGCCAGCGCGGCGGCGCTGCCGCCCAGCGCCAGCACAGCCAGGGTCGCGGCGAGTATCGGTTTGCAGCGGTATTTCATCAAATCTCTCCGTATGGCCAAAGCATGTTTACCTTGTACCTCCGGACGGCCGCTTCCTCTGTACGCCAGCGCACGCAGATGACCCTTCAAACCGCTCCCGGGCCGCGCGCGCAAGGCATCAGCCCGCCATGCGCGCCATGACGCTGACGACGTGGTCGATCTGCTCCTTCGTGTGGCCGGCATTCATCATGAAGCGCAGCCGGCTCTTGCCGATCGGCGCCGCCGGAAATTGCACGGAATCGACGTGGATACCCTCTTTTTTCAGCGCGCGCGCGTGCGCCAGGCAATGCTCGGCCGCGCCGATCAGCACCGGCACGATCGGCGTCTCGGTCGACATCAGCTGGTAGCCTAGCGGGCGCATGCGCTCGACGAAATAGCGCTGGTTGTCCCACAGGCGCCGGCGCCGCTCCGGCTCTTCGGCCAGCAAATCCAGCGCGGCGATCAGCGCCGCCGCCTGGTCCGGCGGCGGCGGGCAAGTGAAGCCATAGGCCGAGCTGGTCAAGCGGATCACGTCGGCGACGTCGCGCTCGACGGCGACGAAACCGCCGATGGAGCCGAGCGCCTTGCTCAGGGTGCCCATCTGGATGATGTTCGGGCTATAGCAATTGAAATGCTCCGAGGTGCCGCCGCCGTGCTCGCCCAGGATGCCGGTGGCGTGGGCGTCGTCGATATACAGGATGGCGCCGTATTTCTCGGCCAGCGCGACCAGGTCGGGAACCGGGGCGATCGTGCCTTCCATGCTGAAAACGCCGTCGCTGACGATGATGGGCGTGGCGCCGTCGGCCGCCTTCAGCAGCGATTCAAGGTGGCCCATGTCGCAATGGCGGTAATTGTGGCGCAGCGCGCCGGACATGTGGATGCCTTCGCGAATGCTGATGTGGTTGTACTCGTCCGAAAAATAGACATACTTGCGGCGCTTTTTGGCGCGGTAGCCGTACAGGCGCGCCATGGTGCCGGCCTTCACCAGCGAGGACAGCACGCCGATATTGGTCATGTAGCCGGTGACGAACAGCACCGCGTCGGACTTGTGCTTGAGGGCGCCGAGGCGGCGCTCCAGTTCGCGGTAGACCTCGAGGTCGCCGCCCAGCAGGCGCGATTCGCAGTTGCCGACGCCGTAACGGTCCAGGCCGTTCTTGGCCGCCGCCACCAGGCGCGGATGGTTCGCCAGCGCCAGGTAATTATTGGTACTGAACGAAACGAAATTGCGGCCTTCGGATGTGAAGGTCGGGTCGGGCAGGCTGGCGTGGACCGCCGATTCGTGGTGGACCGAATTGTGTTCAAGCCAGTGGGCGATGTCGCTTAATTCATTCATGATGTTCTCTTTTGAAAATGCAAATTTCCGCCGAAATGACGATGGGCCGCTGGACGACTCTTATTGGTGGTTACAGGCCGGCTGGCCCGAGGCACGCGCCCCGACGCTGCGGGCCCGGCCAAAAAAAGGCTTACTCGCGCTCGGG
>DASYLQ010000537.1:0-2668 GCA_036009485.1 Janthinobacterium sp. | reverse complement strand
GAAATACAGGTCGACCAGCACATACAGCGTCTGCACCAGCATGCCGACGGTGATCGGGATCGCCATCGTGACGATCTGGCGCAACACGGAACCTTGGGTTAAGTCTTTCATGGAGGACCTTATTGTTTTAGGATCACTGGGCCGAACGGCGCCTATGGCAATGCATGGAATTATTACCCGGGTAAAAATAAAAGTCAATATTACCCGGGTAAATTAAACCGCCAGTGTTGGATTCAGCCGGCCGCCAGCGCTTCGGCCAGCAAGGCCAAGGCCGCGCGCACGCGCTGGTCCGGCAGGGCCAGCAAATTGTCGCCGACATAGATTTCGGTAAAACATTGACCCGGCAGCGGCGCATGGCTGGCGCGGCCGAACAGCCAGATGCCATGCTCTTCGGCGATGCGGTTGCGGATCTGGATCGCCCGCTCCCGGCTGACCGGCAGGTACAGGTGCAAGATGTTCGCCTGCGGCCGCGCCGGGTTCGGCTTCATCTGTGGAAAATCGGCCAGTTGCTCGTACAGCCATTCGGTGCGGCGGAAATACTCGGGCATCGCGGCCAGGCGGGCATCGAACTGCATCGCCGCCGCCACCACGTAGGGCGTGCGATGGATGACGTTGCCGCCCTGGCGGCGGAACCATTCGCGCGCCTTGTCGACGAACCGGCGCCGTCCGGCCAGCATCGCGCCGCCCAGGCCGCCTATGCCCTTGTACAGCGACACGTAGACCGAGTCGTAACCCTGGGCGATGGCCTTGGCCGAGCGGTCGAAACCGGCGGCCGCTTCCCACAGGCGGGCGCCGTCCATGTGCAGATGGATGCCTTGTTCGCGGCAATAGCGCTTGATCTCGTCCATCTCTTCCCAGGACGGGCACTGGCCGCCGATCTCGCGCATCGGCAATTCGATGGCGACGGCGCCCAGCTTGTCCGGGATGGCCTGCAACTCGTCGAAGGTGAAAGGACGGTGCGGGTCGCCGACCTGCAGGGCCTGGAAGTGTTGGAGCAACTGGTAATTGCCGCGCTCATGCCGGAGGATGTGCGAGGTCGGATGCAGCGCCACCAGGCGGCTGCCGCGCTCCTGGCAGCCGAGGCGCAGGGCGGTGACCTGGGCCATGGTGCCGCTGATGCAAAAGACGGCGGATTCGAAGCCGAGCAGGTCGGCGATCTTTTGCTCGAAATCCTGGATCAGCTGGCCCTCGCCGTAGGTGTCGTGGGCGATGTTGTTGGCTTCGCACCAGGCCGCCATCGCGGCGAAAGTCTGGGCGGGCGTCGGCTGGCGGTGGGCCGGCAAAACGGTGTGGCATTGTTGGCGAAGTTCGGCGTCGGTCAAGTTCATCTCCTGGATAAGCGCGTGTGCGGATACTGCTGGTTTAAGGTTCGGCGGCAAAGGCTAGCGTACGGTCAGGCCGGTGCGTTTCGCCGGTTCGCCGACTTTTAACATGGTTGATCTCTCGTGGTCGATCTCTTTAACGGTGCAAAACGTCAGGATAGGGACTGACGTAAGATCAGGGTGAATTTTTTTCAGGATGGCGCGGGCAGGGCCGCGATTGCATTCCAGCATAACATTTCGTGTTGTAAGTGCGGGAAGAAAGCTGCACTTCAGCAATTTTGGTGGATAATCAAAGAAATTTTCCGTGAAAGATGAGCTGATGTTGACATCCGATTTTGCCATCCAGACCAATCATGGGCAAAAAATTGACCGCTTGGCCAGCGCGGTCATCGTCAGGATAAAAAATGCTTTGCTGACGGCCAGTCTGGCAGGCGTCCTGAGTTTCTTGCCCAATGGGCGAGCGCGCGCCGCCGATCTGTACATTACGACTGAAAGCATGGCGCCCTCCAGCATGCTGGTCGGAGACGAGGTTGTCGGACGGGAAACCGAGAAGATCCGCCAGATCATGGAGCGCACCGGCATCGCCTACAAGATCGACTTGTTGCCGTGGAAACGGGCTTATATGCTGGCCGAGCAAGGCAACAATACCTG
The DNA here is from genome assembly GCA_036009485.1 of Janthinobacterium sp. Classification (GTDB taxonomy): domain Bacteria; phylum Pseudomonadota; class Gammaproteobacteria; order Burkholderiales; family Burkholderiaceae_D; genus Janthinobacterium. The sequence goes on along the minus strand of DASYLQ010000537.1, from coordinate 695 downwards.
CGTGTATGCGACCAGCCGCACGCCGGAGCGGGAAAAACTGTTCAAGTGGGTCGGGCCGCTGGAGGAAATCGACTGGATATTGATAGGCCGTCCTGACGGCACGATCAAGCTGAAGACGCTGGAAGATGCCCGCAACTTGCGCATCGGCACCTATAACGGCGACGTGCGCGAGGAATACCTGCGCGCGCACGGTTTTCATGTCCAGTCGGTGCCGAACGATGCCTACAATCCGCAAAAACTATTGATGGGGCGTATAGATGTGTGGACCGTCGCCGTGCCCGTCGGCAGTGCCTTATTGTCGCAATGGGAATGGGCCGGCAAGCTGGTGCCCTTGCTGACTTTTCATAATATCAAGGCTTATCTCGCCTGTAATCCATCGGTGCCGGACGAGTTGGTGGAGCGGATGAATGCGGCGCTTGCCGACATGCGCCGCGCGGGCGAAATGATCCGGCTGGGCCGCAAATACGAGCATTGGGATTATAAGAAGCAATGAGCAAGAAGCAGTGAGCCGCCTGCCTGTCATTTTTCCAGTAGTCGCTGCAGCATCCTGGCGTTTTCCAAAGCCAGCCGCGCTCTTTCCTCGTGATGTATTCCGGTCGCGCTGTTGCCGCCTTGCAACTCCGCCGCCGCCAGTTCGCGCGACAATTTTTCCTGTTCGTGCAGGGCGCGGATGGCGGCCGATATGGCGTCCTCGA
>DASYLQ010000536.1:0-9646 GCA_036009485.1 Janthinobacterium sp. | reverse complement strand
CGCTCTTGGCGCGGTTGGCCGCCTCGGCCTGCCTCACCGCCACCGACAGCGCCTTGGTGCGCTCCTCGACCAGTTCTTCCAGGTGGTTGCGGTGGCGCCGCAATTCCAGCTCGGCTTCCTTGTGTTCGGTGATGTCGTAGTTGGTGCCGACCATGCGCACCGGCAGGCCGGCGGCGTCGCGGAAGGTGATCGCGTCGGCCTTGATGTAACGCAGGCTGCCGCCCGGCCAGACGATCCTGAACTCGATATCGAATTCGCTTTCGCCGCGGCGCGCCGCCGCCAGCGCCTGCGCGGCCGGCTCGCGGTCCTCTTCCAGCACGGCGGCGAACCAGATGTCGAGCCGCGGCGCGGCCGAATGTTTGTCGGAGCGGTACAGGCGGAACATCTGCTCGTCCCAATTCAACTCGTTGTTGACCAGGTCCCAGTCCCAGATGCCGATGCTGGCCGCGCTGGTCGCCATCTGCAGCCTTTCCTCGCTGCGGTGCATGGCCTGGTAGCGGCGGTCGAGCAGCCCGATCATTTCGCGGATCGCTTCGTTGAGGCTTTTCAGTTCGCCGAAAAACCAGGCCTTGTGCGGCGTCGCGGCCACGCTCTGGCCGGCCTTGACGGTGGCGGCGTAGTCGCCGACCGCCTTCAGCGGCTTCAGCATCAACAGCCACAGCAGCAGATACAGGCTGGCGACCAGGGTAATGTCGAGCACCAGGATCATGCCGACGATGGCCAGCAGGCGCTGGTGCAACTGCGCGAGCAGCATGTCCGGCGCGGCGTACATCGTGACGCTGCCGATATTCTGCCCCGCCACCACGATGGCGCGCTGTTCGGCCAGCATGCCGGGCACTTGCGGCAGCGCGGCGTCGGCGACCAGGCGGCCGCTGTCGCGCACCAGCACATACTGGCGCCGGCTCGAGGTCGGCGCCACCACGCTGGCGTACAGTTCATGGTTGTTCAAGCCGCTGCGCATGATCGCCAGGATCTGGCTCTCGTCGAAATTCCAGGTCGGCAGCGCCACCGCCACCGCCAGTTCGTCGGCGCTGGCCGCCACCGACTTGTGCAACTGGGCCCAGCGCTGCTCGCGTTCGGCCTGGTAAAAGAAAAAGGCGAACGCCGCCAGCACCAGCGTGACCACGGCCGTCAGCGCCAGGCTGACGACGAGCGCGATCGAAATTGTCCTGCCCTGGTTGCGGTTCTCCGTCATTGCTTGAGTATCTCGCTCTTGGTGGTCGGTCGCCCGGTGGTCGTGCGTCTGTCGGTTTTCCCCATTCACCAGCTCCAACCTGGTATTCATATCGCCATATAGTTGACGATAATAAACCTAAAATTCCTTGTGTCAAAATTTAACGCCGGGCCGGGAATTTAATTTTGTAACGTAGTATGGCAAGCGCGCGCTTCAGTTTCGACAGCCGCGGGACGATTAAATGATGCTTGTGCGATAATCGAATGATCGCTGCGCCTACGATAGCGGGAGTGCAAGGCAGAAGGCGCCGCTTACTAATCAATCAAAGACTTCATGAATATCTCAGGCATACACCACGTCGCCATCATCGCCTCGGACTATCAATTGTCGCGCCGCTTTTACACCGAGATCCTCGGCCTGGAGATCGTCGCCGAGGCTTACCGAAAGCAACGCGACTCTTACAAGCTGGATTTGCGCACGCCGGACGGCGTGCAGATCGAACTGTTTTCGTTTCCCTCGCCGCCGCCGCGGCCAAGCCGGCCGGAAGCGTGCGGCTTGCGCCACCTGGCGTTTCGCGTGCCCGGACTGAACGACGCGGTGCGCGAACTGCAGCGCTGCGGCATCGAAGTGGAAGCCATCCGCACCGACGAATACACCGGCAAGCGCTTTACCTTCTTCGCCGACCCGGACGGCTTGCCGCTGGAATTGTACGAACAATAGGGAACCCTTTACATCAGCGCCAGCTCGACCCGGTTCGGCCCCGTCTTCCTGGCCCTGAACAAGGCTTCATCGAGCCGCTGCATGACCGCCGCGCCGCTCTCTCCATCGCCCAGCTGCGCCACGCCGAAACTGATCGTCAATTCCTCGCTGCCCGGAAGATCCGCCTCGGCCACCGCCGCGCGGATCTTCTCGGCCATGCGCAGGGCGCCATCCGTCTGCGTATGCGGCGCAATGATCAAAAACTCGTCATCGCTCATGCGCACCAGCGAATCGGCCCCGCGCAAGCGGGCCTGGGTCGCCATGACCACGCTTCTCAGGGCGGCGTCGATGGCCGGGTCGCGGCAAGGATCGTCGCTGCTGCGCACGTTGACGACGTCGAAGGTGATCAGCGCCAGCGGCACCGCGTAGCGCCGCGCCCGTCCGATTTCCCGCGTCAGGTAAAGCTCGCCCTGGCGCCGGTTGATCGCGCCGGTCAGCGTGTCGGTGGTGCCGACGCGCGTCATCTGCTCCAGCAGCGCATCGTTGCGGCGCTTCAGCTCGGCCATCGCCAGGCCGAAACTGACCAGTTGCGCCAGGCTGGAAAAACAGGCGAACTGCTCGCGCGAAAACTGCATGCCGCGGTCGAACATCAGGCTGATGGCGCCCTGCACGGCGGCGCCGCCGTCGCGCGCCAGCGGGATCGCCAGCACCATCCGGACATCCCGGTCGCGCAGGCTGACCGCCAGTTCCGGGTGGCCGGCCTTTTCCGGCGCGTCGAGCAAGACCATGGCGCCGCCGTCCGCCGCGATCAACGCCGGGAAGACGTCGCGCAACGGCGATTGCAGCAGGCGGTCGCCGCGATCAAGCAGACGCGTCAGATCGAGATGGTTGCGCGACTCTTGCGCCACCAATTGCAGGTCGGCGCGCTCCTTCAGGTGAAACAGCGCGCTGTGGCACACGCCGGGAAAGGAACACAACGCCAGGCACACTTGCTCGGCGACCAGGGCCGCATCCTCGGTCTCGGCCAGCGCGCGCTGCAGGTTGCGCTGGATTACCAGCAATTCGCGCAATTCCTTTTCCGTGGCCAGCAGCTGGAATTCGATCAATTCCGGCGCCAGCGAACGGTCGATGCGCTGCAGGGCCTGGCGCACGGTCTGCTGCAGTTCGGCGTCGGACGATGGCGCGATCATGTATTCGATGGGGCCGTAAGCCATCAGGTCGGGGATCCAGCCGGCGGCGTCGAACGGACACAGCACCAGGGTGCGGGCGCCGCCGCGGCTGCGCACCAGCTCGCCTAATGACGGCAAATCATTGCGGTGATTAAAGCGATGCAGGTCGATGACCAGCAAATCGATGCGCTGGCGCGCCAGTACCGGCATGGCCGACGCCACGCTCGCTTCCAGTTGCAGACTTTGGAACAGGTCGCGGCAAGCGCCCTGGAACGCGGCGCGGCGGTCCAGTTCAGGGTTGATGAACATGCCGGTGGTCATCGGTCGCGATGCTGTTTCCGTTGCCATTGATTTCCTCAAAGTCGTATCTGGTCATAAATAATTGCCAGAGCCATAGTGTGCCACAAAGTTCATTCATGACAACTATGGTAAGCCGGCTTTTTTTAGCAGTGTGAGGAACCGCACGGTTCCGCCGGCACTCTACTTCGATACTGAACGCCATCTGCCAACGCGAAGGAGAGTGACATGAGCAATCCGGGAGACTCGGAAAACCAGGCCGGCGAACTCGGCAATATGCAGCGCGCGATACAGGACGAGCAGCTCCGGCGCGACGCCGAATCGCCCCAGGCCAGGCAAGAAAAGAAGGATCCTGTGCAGACCGGCGCGCGCGACTATCCGGCCGCCCCATTGCCTGACCAGCAACTGGCCAAGCCCGGCGTCGAGGCCGGCATGCAGTTGCAGCCGCAATTCCTGGCGCCCGATTACTACGGCAGCGGCAAGCTGGCCGGCATGACGGCCATCGTCACCGGCGGCGACTCCGGCATCGGCCGCGCCGTCGCCGTGCTGTATGCGCGCGAAGGCGCCGACGTCGCCGTCATCTACCTCGACGAACACGAGGACGCCAACGAAACCAAGCGTCATGTCGAGGCCGAAGGCCAGGGCTGCCTGCTGATTCCCGGCGACGTGCGCGACGCGCAATTCTGCCGCCGCGCGGTGGAACAGGTGGTGGCCAGGTTCAGCAAGGTCGATATCCTGGTCAACAACGCCGCCTTCCAGGAACACGCCGCATCGCTGCTGGAGCTGACCGAGGAACGCTTCGACCTGACCATGAAAACGAATATCTATGGCTACTTCCATATGGCCAAGGCGGTGCTGCCGCATCTGCAGCGCGGCGCGGCGATCATCAACACCGGCTCGGTGACCGGACTGGAAGGCAGCGAGAAGCTGCTCGACTATGCCAGCACCAAGGGCGCCATCCACGCCTTCACGAAATCGCTGGCCTCGAACCTGCTGCCGCAGGGGATACGCGTGAATGCGGTCGCGCCCGGCCCGGTCTGGACGCCGCTGAACCCGGCCGACCAGTCGGCCGAAAAGATCGCCAGCTTCGGCCAGGACACCGATATGCACCGCCCGGCCCAGCCGGAGGAAATCTCGCCGGCCTACGTCTTCCTGGCGTCGGCCGCCTGTTCCAGCTACATCACCGGCATCGTCCTGCCTATCACCGGCAGCGTCGGCGAATAAAACAGCATGGAGGTCATCGCATGGCAAGATCGCTCTGGAAAGGCGCCATCAGCTTCGGGCTGGTCCACATCCCGGTCGAACTCTACTCCGCCGTCAAGGAAAATGAGCTCGACCTGACGATGCTGGACCGGCGCGACTTTTCGCCCATCGGCTTCAGGCGCTACAACAAACACACCGGCCAGGAAGTCGAGTGGGACAACATCATCAAGGGTTATGAATACGCCGACGACGAATACGTCGTGCTGTCGGACGAAGACTTGAAACGGGCCAACGTCAAGGCCACGCAAACCATCGACATCTTCGCCTTCGTCAGCGCCGAGGTGGTGCCGCTGACGTATTACGAACAGCCGTACTACCTGGCGCCGGCCCAAGGCGGCGACAAGGTGTATGCGCTGCTGCGCGAAACGCTGCGCAAGGCCGACAAGATCGGCATCGCCTCGCTGGTGATCCGCACCAAGCAGCACCTGTGCGCCCTGGTCTGCATCGACGACGCCATCGTCCTGAACACCTTGCGCTACAGCGAGGAGATCCGCGGCACCGAGGATCTCGACTTGCCGGAGCGTTCGCTGCGGGTGGCCGGCATCTCCGACAAGGAGCTGCAGATGGCGATGTCGCTGGTGGACGGCATGAGCGAACCGTGGAAGCCGGAACAATACCGCGACACCTACCGCGACGACGTGCTGCAACTGGTGCAAAAAAAGATCAAGGCGCAGCAGACCAAGACCATCACCGCGGCCGAACCGGAAACGCCGGCGGCGGCGTCGAGCAACGTCGTCGACCTGGTGGCGCTGCTGCAGCAAAGCCTGGGAAAGAAACCCGGGGCGGCGGCGAAACCCGCCAAAGCCGCTACCAAAGCCAAGCCTGCGGCAACGCCGGCCAAGGCATCGAAATCCACCGGCGCAGCGCGCCGCAACCCGGCTTGACACGGCAGCGAGGACCGCTCAATCCGCCTGGAAGCCCAGGCGCTTCATCGCCCCCGTCAAACTCCTGGCTCCCTTCGCATACCCGGCCCAAGGCTGATTGCCCCGGTCCAGGCGGGTATGCGCCGTCGCCACCGTCCAATGGTCCCCGCCCTTGATGGCGGCCAGCTCCTCCCAGTCGATCGGCACCGAAATCCCCAATCCCGGCCGGATGCGCACCGACCACGCGCACACCGTCGTCGAGCCGCGCCCATTGCGCAGATAATCGATAAAAATCTTCCCTACCCGATTGCTCGAACCGCTCTTCTGCACGAAGCGCTGCGGAATAGTCTGCGCCATATGCGCCACCAGCGCCTGCGAAAACGCCTTCACCGTATCCCAGTCGTACGCCGGCTTGATGGGCACCACCACATGCAAGCCCTTGCCGCCGCTGGTTTTCAAAAAAGGCTGCAAGCCCAGTTCATCGAGAAAGGCGCGCATCAGCAGCGCCGCCTCCTGGATCGTCGGCCAAGCCACGCCCTTGCCCGGATCGAGGTCGAAGACCATCCGGTTGGGCGTCTCGTAAGCCTTGGCGAGGGCATTCTGGGTATGCAACTCGACCACGTTCCACTGCGCCGCCGACAGCAAGCCCGGCAGCGTAGCCACTTCCAGCATCGGCGGATGGTCCGGATCGAGCGCCGGGTCGAGCTGCTTCACGCCGGGCATCTTGTTCGTGTCCGCGTGCTTCTGGAAAAACAGCTCGCCGTCGACGCCGGACGGCGCCCGCACCAGCGACACGGGCCGCCCTTTCAAATGCACCAGCATCAGCGCGCCGACCAGCGCGTAATAACGGATCAGGTCCATCTTGGTCGTGCCGCTGCCGGCATCGATGACTCTTTCGCCATGCGTCACTTTCAGCGTGGCGGGCAGCTTGTCCTCGACGGCCGGCGCCGCCGGCGTGCCCTGGGTTTTGCTATCCATGGTGTTCTCCACATGCTGCGGCACTTCGCGGCTGATGGCGCGGGCCTTTTTATCTTCCCGCAAGCCTTGGAACACGGCATGGCGGATGTTGCCGCCATTGGTCCAGGCGGCAAAGCTGACCTCGGCCAACAGCAGCGGCTTGACCCAATGCGACTTCCTGGCGCTGCCGGCAAAGGAAGCGAAGGGCCGCTGGTCCGATCTCAGCCTGTCCAGCTTTTCCTTCAACTCGCCCAAGCTGGCCTGGTTGAAGCCGGAACCGACATTGCCGACGTAACGCAGGCTGCCATCCTTGTCGTGCACGCCCAGCAGCAGCGAACCGATGCCGGTGCGCGAGCCTTGCGGATCGGTGTAACCGCCGATGACGAACTCTTGCCGCTGCCCGCATTTGAGCTTGATCCAGTCCGCCGAACGGCCCGATACATAGGCCGCGCCGCGGCGCTTGCCGATGACGCCTTCCAGCCCCAGCTTGCAGGCGGCGGCGACGATATCGTGCGGCGCCGCGGCGATCGCGGCGCTGAAACGCACGCGCTGCGAGGGCGATTTTTCCAGCGCCGCCTGGAGCACCTGGCGGCGCGCTTCCAGCGGCGTCCGGCGCAGGTCGACACCATCGAAATACGGGATATCGAACAGGAAGTAGCTGATGTCCCTGGCATTGTCGTTATCGAAAGCCAGTTGCAAGGTGCCGAAATCGGAGCGTCCGTTCGCATCGTTGACGACGATCTCGCCGTCATACCAGCCGGGCGGCAGCTGCATGGTCAGCAGCTCGGCCTGCAGCGGTTTCAAGCGATCGGTCCAGTCATTGCCGTTGCGGGTCAACAGCCGGACCTGCTTGCCGTCGACGCGCGCAAGGATGCGGTAGCCGTCGAACTTCACTTCGAACAGCCAGTGTTCGGGATCGGACGGGGGAGCGTCGACCAGGGTCGCCAGCTCGGGCGCCAAGGTTTCCGGCAAGGGGGCTTTGGCGATGTCCGGCGCCTGCTCGCCCGGCATGGGCAGCGCCTTGACGCTGTCCGGCATGTCGTCGACGACGCTGAACTCGTCCGCCGGCTTGGCGAACTCATCCTTTTCCTTGATCAGCAGCCAGGACTCTTGCTTTTCGCCGCGGCCCTTCATGCGCACCAGCACCCATTTGCCGTGCATTTTATGGCCGTGCAATTCAAACTTCAGGTTGCCGGCGGCATAGCCCTTGCGGGGATCGTCCAGCGGCACCCAACTGCCCTTGTCCCAGATGATGACCTTGCCGGCGCCGTATTGCTTCTCCGGGATCGTGCCTTCGAAGCTCGAATAGGCGATCGGATGATCCTCGACATGCACCGCCATGCGCTTGTCATGCGTGTCGAAGCTGGGGCCTTTCGGCACCGCCCAGCTTTTCATCGTTCCATCCAGTTCCAGACGGAAATCATAATGCAGGCGGCTGGCCCAATGCTTCTGGATAACAAACGACAGAACCTGGCCGCCCTCATCGCCGCCCTCGGCCGGTTCGGGCGTGATGGCGAAATTGCGCCTGGATTGATAGGTCTTGAGTGCGTCCGTCATGGCGGAACCCCTGGGTACTAATGCGAGCAGTCTAGGCTGCGGCCGGGCCGGCGACGGTACGCTATTTCACAGAGTTTATTCGGATGCGCAAAATTTATTCAGAAAGGTATAAACGGTTGTCAACGCGGCCTGATCGGATGGCGTTGAAGGCTCAGCAGCACATGGAATCACACCCACGGAATCACACCGATAAATTGAGACAACCTGAGGACTACGCCATGAACAAAGTAATCGCTACCCTGATCGCCGGTCTGTTCGCCACTGCAGCCTTTGCTCAAACCCCTGCTCCCGCCACTCCCGCAGCCGCCAAAGCTGAAGCCAAGCAAACCAAAACGGACGCCAAGGCCGACGCGAAGGAAACCAAGGCTGTCGCCAAAGCTGACGCGAAAGAAACCAAGACCAAGGCCAGCGCCGGCCAAGAAGTCACCAGCGCCGCAGCCGACGCCAAAGCAGCCAAAACCAAGGCGCATGCGACAGCGGCAAAAACCAAGGCCAAAGCCAGCGACGACGCCGCCAAAGCCGCGACCAAATAACTCCCCCGCTGCGCTGCCGGCGCGTTCAGTCGAGGCCGTCCTGGAGGCGCACTGAAGCACGGCAGGCACAGCGTTGAAGCTAACACCTTGACGGCCCGGTCAACAAAACGACCGGGCCGTTTTTCGTTCGAGACTGTCGCCACGCAAGGCAGCGCTCATGGCGACTCGGCAAAAGCCTTGAGCCGCCCCAAGGCCGCCTCCCACTGCCTTCCGATGTCTTCCAGAGTCTGCCTTGCTTGCGCGATCTGCGCCGGCTCCAGCTGCCAGAGCCTGAGCCGTCCCAGCTTCACCCCGCGCACCACGCCCGCATCTTCCAGCACCTGCAGGTGTTTGGTGACGCCCTGTCGGCTGATGTCGGTGTTTGCCGTCAGCTGCGCAATCGACAGGGCGCCGCCGAGGCACAGCGTGGTCACCAGTTTCAGGCGAATGGGATCGCCGAGTGCCGCGAAGACGTTCGCCGGGGCGTCCTTCGGCTTGTCCCTAGCCGCCGGCATGACGCGCGATGTTCTCGATCTGGGCATCCCATCCGCGGCTGTTCATGCGGAATGCTTCCAGGCGGCGGTGCGGCGGCACCTTGTCGAAGCCGGATTCCACCACAGTTAACAGCGTGCCCTTCAGCGCGCCCTTGCCGGGTGCGTCTTTGAGCGTGAAGGTCACGAGCGTAGGCGGCTCTTGCGAATAATCCTCGGCCGGGTCGATGGCGTAGGGATGCCAGCGGTAGGCCAGCAAATCTTGCGCTTCGATGCGCTCGATGACAGCGTCGAAGTAGACGTGCTCATAGCCCGGGTGGGTGATGTGCCCGCGCACGCGCTGCCCGGGCGCGAATGTCTGGCCTTTCAGGTTCGCGCCGAACCAGACGCCGAATTCCTCGGCGTTGGAGAGCGCGCGCCATACGCGCTCGCGTGGCGCGTCGATGACGATGCTGCGTTCGATACGGTCGGTATCCGGGATGGTGTTCATTTTTGTTTCGCTCCTCGTTGGAAGGTCAGGGCACCTCGAAAAACCGTCGCGAGCAAGCCCGCGATATTAACTTCGCACGTTGAGTAGCGGAGCCGTACGCAGTACGGGGGCGCCGAGCCGGTGAGCAACGGAGACGCTAGAGCGGGCTGCGCAGTAGGTTTTTCGAGGTGTCCG
>DASYLQ010000535.1:0-5553 GCA_036009485.1 Janthinobacterium sp. | reverse complement strand
CATCAACAAGAAGATCTCGGCCATATTGAGTTTTCAAACAGTCACTTACATAGTCAATAATAGTCAATAAATCAGTTTCGCCGCCACGATGGTCAGCGTAATGGCGAGTATGGCCCGCAAAAATCGTTCGGGCACCGAGCGCGCCGCCCAGGAACCCAGGGTAATGCCGGGAATCGAGCCGACCAGCAGGGAAGCCAGCAAGTTCCAGTCGGTCGATCCCAGCCACCAGTGCCCGAAGGCGGCGATGGCGGTCAACGGCACGGCATAGGCGATGTCGGTGCCGGCCACCTCGGCCGACGAGAGGCGCGGATACAACAGTACCAGCAGGGTGGCGCCGATGGCGCCGGCGCCGATCGAAGACACCGTCACGAGGGCGCCGAGCAGCGCTCCGGCGGCGATGGTGGCCGCGCTCAGGGGCTTGCCCTGCAAATGTTTTTCCGGATGGGCGTTAATCCAGCCCATCATTTTACCCTTGAGGAGCAAGGCGATCACGGTCAGAAGTACCGAGGCGGCGATCGAATAGCGGATCACCCGGCCGATCTCCGGCGTCAGCGCGCCGAAGGACTTAAGCGCCAATGTCGCCGCGATGGCGGCGGGAAGCGCGCCGATGCAGAGGCGTTTGACGATATCCCAGCGCACCGTGCCGCCCAGCCTGTGGGTCAGCGTGCCGGCGGTCTTGGTCAATGAAGCGAAGGCCAGGTCGGTGCCGACCGCGATCGAAGGCGGCATCCCGAAAATCAGCGTTAACAACGGCGTCATCAGTGAGCCGCCGCCGACGCCGGTCATTCCGACCAGCAATCCGACGCCAAATCCCGAGACTATATAAGGTAAAGTCATGCACACACCCCCAAAGTACCCGTTATAGTAATAAACTTCTCCTTTATTCCAAAGGACTAAGTATTTATTTGCTTATATGCGTATTGGATATAAGTATGCGCATAAAATGCGCGATGCAAAAAACGACGCCGTTGTTTTAGAAGGGTACGGAACCTGTAATGAACCTCCACCAACTGCGCTTCGTGCGCGAAGCGGTCCGCCAGAACTACAACCTGACGGATGCGGCGAAGGCCTTGTTTACCTCACAGCCGGGAGTGTCGAAAGCCATCATCGAACTGGAAGAAGAACTGGGCGTGGATATTTTTACGCGCCACGGCAAGCGCATCCGCGGCTTGACCGAGCCGGGGCGGCTGGTGCTGGCGTCGGTCGAGCTGATCATGCAGGAAATCGATAGCCTGAAGCGCATCGGCAAGGAATACGCGGCCCAGGACAGCGGCAGTTTCACCATCGCCACCACGCACACCCAGGCCCGCTACACCTTGCCGAAGGTGGTGCAGGCTTTCATGCTGAAGTTTCCCAAGGTGCGCTTGTCTCTGTTGCAAGGCAATCCGCGCCAGATTGCCGAGATGGTGCAGCGCGACCAGGCCGACCTGGCCATCGCCACCGAATCGATCGCCGCCATCGATGGCTTGATCACGCTGCCGTGCTACCAGTGGGAGCATGTGGTGGTGGTGCCGGTCGACCATGCGCTGCTAAAATCCAAATCGGTGACGCTGGAAGAAATCGCCGCCTTCCCGCTGATTACCTACGATAGCGCTTTTGCCGGGCGCAACAAGATCGACCACGCTTTCAGCCTGCGCGGACTGAAGCCGGACGTTTTGCTGGAAGCGATAGACGCCGACGTGATCAAGACCTATGTCGAACTGGGAATGGGCATTGGCATCATAGCGGGCATGGCTTTCGACGCCGAGCGCGACAAGAACCTGCGGGCGATCCCGGTCGGCCACCTGTTCGGCATGAATGTGTCGCGCGTGGCCGTCAAGCAAGGCGCCTACCTGCGCAGTTATATCTATACCTTCATCGAATTGCTGACGCCGACCTTGAACCGCAAATTGATCGAGCAGGCCATGAGCGGTGAGAAGGAACATTACGAACTCTAGATTGAAATGGCCTCTAAGCCAACATGAAGCCGCCGTAGCGCGGCGAACTTGAACCAACTGATAGACGAGAACACACCATGATTACCGAGCAGCTTGCCAAATATTACGCTCATAGCGCCCAGGAATACGACCGCGTCTATGACAAGCCCGAGCGTCAGGACGATCTGGATGAATTGCAGGAAAAGGTGGCCGAGCTGCTGCGCGGCCATCGGGTATTGGAAATCGCCTGCGGCACCGCTTACTGGACCGAAACCATCGCCGCGACCGCGGCATCGGTGCTGGCCACCGACATCAATCCGGAAATGCTGGAACTGGCCAAGGCACGCGGCCTGGACGCCGGCAAAGTCACATTCAGCTTGGCCGACGCTTTCGACTTGCCGGCCGACATAGGCACTTTCACCGCCTGCTTCGCCGGTTTCTGGTGGTCGCATGTCAAGCGCGAAGACCAGGAGCGCTTCCTGGGGCAATTGCGTAGCAAACTAGGCAAGGATGTCATGCTGGTGATGATCGACAGCAGCTATGTCGACGGCAGCAGCACGGTGATCGCCCGTACCGATCTGGAGGGGAACACTTACCAGATCCGCAACACGGCTGACGGCACGCGTTATGAAGTGCTGAAGAACTTTCCTTCGGATAGCGCGCTGCGCAAGAAGCTGGGCGCTTCGGTGCGCGAAATCCGCATCCTGCGCCTGGAATACTATTGGTTGTTGAGCTGCCGATTGAAATAAGCGGACCGGCGCCGCGTTCGCAACTGCCGGCCTCGATTCAAGCCTGGCTCTTGGGCGGCAGCGGCAGCACGATGTCGATGCGGGTGCCGCCGTCGCTTTCCGCATTGGCGCCGATGCTGATTTCTCCGCGCAAGCCCCAGACCCGTTCGCGCATGCCGAGCAAGCCGAAGGACGAGGCTTTTTGCATATCGCTGTCTTCGATGCCGCAACCATCGTCCTGGATGGAAATCGACAAGGTCGAATCGATCCGGTGCAAGGCCACCGTGACGTTTTGCGCACGGGCGTGACGGGCGATATTCGTCAGCGCTTCTTGCACGATGCGGAAAATGGCGGTGCTGGAAGCGTCATCGAGCACCAGGTCGGCTTCGTCCGCCAGCAAGTCGATGCGGATGGCGTGGCGTTCGGTAAATTCCTGGCGCAGGCTTTGCAAGGCGAAATATAAGCCGCCTTCATCCAGCGCGCGCGGCCGCAGGTTGCTGGCGATGCGACGCAGCGAGGCGATGGCGGTGACGATCAGCTCATCCATGCCGTGCAGCAAGCGTTGATGTTCGCCATCCACCGGCGTGTTTTGTTGCAACAGCGTCAGGTCGAGACGCAAGGTGGCCAGCAACTGGCCCAAGTCATCGTGCAATTCGCGCGCGATATGCTTGCGTTCTTCTTCGCGGATGGTTTGCAGCGCGCCCGACAACTGGCGCAACTGGGAATACGATTGCTCCAGTTGCTCTTGTATTTGTTTGCGCTCGGTAATGTCGCGCAAGATGATCGTATAGATAGGTTTGTCGTTTTCGATCAGGCTGGAGATCGATCCTTCCAGCGCGAATTGGCTGCCGTCGGCTTTCAGGCCGGTCATGGCGTAGTCGGTGGCGCGCCGCCCGACCGTGCGCGCGTTGGCGGCCGCTGCCGGCCCGGCATGGTCTTCTTCCGCCAGCGTGCGCAAGTCGCGCGGCAGGTATTTGTCGAGTTTCGCTCCCTGCATTGCCTCGACCGTAGTGCCGAACATGGCCGCCGCCGATGGGTTGGCATGCAAGATCGTATACCTTTCATCCGTGGAAATGATGGCTTCCGTCGCGCTCTGGATGATGCCGCGGCTGCGCGTCTGCATTGCAGCGTGGGGCCGCGCCCTGGGCCATGCGTAGCGGATCAATAGCAGGGACAAGGGGAGCAGCAGCGTCGCGATATACCTGTGTCTGGAATTGCCCGGTATCTTCATCGTGCAACTCCTTGCGATATGAATTCAAACGGTCGGGTCGGTGGTGGGCGTGCGGGAAGAATTTGTCACACACTAATATAGGCATGACGACGAGGTTTGATTTGTCGCAGAAGGGGCGTCGCTAGGAATAATGATGGCGGAGGCCGGACATGCGGGCGCGGCCTCGCCGGACTTCTTACATTTGCTTAAACAGGTGCAAAAAGCTGCGGCTCACTTCCAGCTTGTCCGTTTTACCCTTGATTAAGACCAGATGGCGGCCGCGCAAGTCGCGCGTGACGCCTTCGATCGCATTCACGTTCACCAGCGTGGCGCGATGGATTTGCCAAAACAGGGCGGGATCGAGTTCTTCAGCCAGGTCGCGCACCGGTTTGCGGATCAGCGCTTCGTATTTGGCCGTCTGCACCGAGGTGTATTTTTCGTCGGAACGGAAAAACAGGATTTCCTCGACGGGGATCATGCGCAAGTCCTGGCCGATGCTGGCCTGTATCCATTGCAGGTAAGTGGGCTTGGCGACGATTTTTTCCGCCAGTTGCGACAGCATCGCCGTCACGCTGGAATTCATGTCCGCAACCGGCTTGTTCAGGTGGATTTTGAGACGCTCGACGGTGATCTTCAGGCGTTCCGGCTCGGACGGCTTGAGGACGTAGTCGACGGCGCCGCGCTCGAACGCTTCGACCGCATGGACATCATAGGCGGTGACGAAGATGATGTGGCTCTTGTTGCCGATGACCTGGGCCGCTTCCATGCCGGTCTTGCCCGGCATGCGGATATCGAGGAAGGTCAGGTCGGGTTTGAGTTCGGCCACCAGCTCGATCGCCTCGTCGCCGTTCTTGGCTTCGCCGACGATGTCCAGTTCGGGCCATACCTGGTTCAGGCGCAGACGCAATTGGTCGCGCATCAGTCTTTCGTCGTCGGCAATGATAGCGGTGGGCATGGTCGATACGGGCAAAAAGTAAGAGTGCCAATTATTCAATGAATCGACGCTTTAATCAATCGATTCCTTGGCCGGCGCGCGTCACTTCGACAACTGGTAGGGCACTTCGATGGTGGCGATCACGCCGCTCGGGCTGTTGGCGGCGATGTGCAGCTGGCCGGCGTCGCCGTGCAAGAGCTTGAGGCGCTCGCGGATGGTCGGCAGGCCCAGGCCGGTGCCGTCGCTGGGCATCACGCCGAAGCCGACGCCGTCGTCGCTCACCGTCACGCGCAGCTTGTTGTGCGCGACCTCGGCCACGATGGTGAGCTTGCCGCCTTCGGGCTTGCATTCGAGCCCGTGCTTGATCGCGTTCTCGACCATCGACTGCAGCATCATCGGCGGGAAGGCCGCGCTGCGCAGGCCGTCGGGAATTTGCAGGTCGACCGTCAGCCGTTCTTCCATGCGCATCTTGAGCAGGTTCAGGTAGGCCTTGACCATGTCGACTTCGCGCCCGAGGTTGGTGACCACGGCGTTGTCGCGCATCTGCGGCAGCACCGCGCGCAGGTACTGGATCAGGCTGCGCTGCATGGCCGAGGCGCGCGGCGGGTCGGTCTCGATCAGGTGCTCGACCGAGGCGAGCGTGTTGAACAGGAAGTGCGGCTCGACCTGCGCCTGCATCATCTGCATTTTGGCTTCCGACAATTGACGGTGCATCGATTCGCGCTCGGCCGCCGCGTTGGCGCTCTGGGTCTCGGCCTCGGCGCG
>DASYLQ010000534.1:0-2192 GCA_036009485.1 Janthinobacterium sp. | reverse complement strand
ACGATATCGAAGGAGCGGCAGGTGTAGACCCGCTCGGAGTCGCCGCTGGGGATGAAGTCGCCAAAGCGCAGCGCCTGGTCGTCGCGGCTGTAAAACGCATTCATCACGTTCGGCAAGCCATGCGGAAATACCTGCAGCGGTTCGGTATTCTCGCCGTCGTTCCATTCCCAGGGCAGGGGCGCGGCGCCGTCCTGGGTCGCCAGCGCGCGCTGGTACAGGGTCAGGGTCTGGCGCACCACGGCGAAGGTATGCACGGCGTCGAACTGCTCGCTATTGGGCGACATGATGAAATCGCCGAAGGCGTTCGGACTCACCGCGGCGATGCCCGGCTGGCCGTTGGCGATGCGGGCGTCGCGCGGGCCTTGCAGCATCACGCCGGGCAGGAAGCATTTGCGCACGCCGAGATCGCTCACGGCCGGGTCTTGCTTCCACATCAGTACGCGCGAACCCAGGGGCAGCGAACTCAAGGCCGGCGTCGTGGTGGCGGCCGGCGTCGCCAGGCGTGGCCGGCCAGGCTGCTGGGTCAGTTGCGCCGTCTTGCGGTACTCGCGGTAGGGTCCCGACGGGGTCGGCACATAATTTACCGGCAATGAAGCATATTGGGTGAACACGGCTTCGACGGGAACAATCATTTTTTGATCCATATCAGTTCTCCTTTTGATAAATCGGCCGTTGCCTTGATGCTTTGCTGCTGCCGGGACTGCTGCGGCGGGACGCCGCTGTGTGTCATGCATGGTCGCGCCTTGTCCGTCCGCCGCGTTTGAGATGAGACAAGCTTTGGCCCGCGTGGCGCACAGGCTGCGTGGCGCTGCCGTCCGCGGCTCCTTGCTATGTTTATGAGAAACATCGGCCTCTGCGGCGGCACTGGCGTTGTCCGATGCCAACTGGCATCATGGCGCCTGCTTCAGCAATCACCCGATCAACAGAAACAAGAGGAAGCCTTATGGCGGATATCAATATCGTTCAGGCGCACAGCCTGACACCCATCAAAGCCCGTGAGGCGGCACAGCAGGTGGCCGACAGGATGGCCGAGGAATATGCGCTGGATTGCAACTGGGAGGGCGACATGCTGCGCTTCGGACGCAGCGGCCTGGAAGGCGTGCTGACGCTGCAGGAGCGGCAGGCGCGGATGCACATCAAGCTGGGATTCATGTACAGCGCCTTTTCTTCCATGATTGAAAGCAAGGTCGTGGAAAAGATGCAAAAGGTATTTGGCGCCCAGGCTTGAACCGTTCCTGCGCAAGTGTTTCCGCAAGACGAGGCGGCGGCGCCATGAGCGGCACCGCCTGTACTTAGGGCCATGTTGAAACAGCCGCTTAATCCTTCAGGTCGGCGATCAAGTCTATATATTGCTGCATCGCCGACTCGGGCGAGGTGCCTTTCAGCGCATCCCAGGCATCCCATTTGGCGCGCCCGACCACGTCGCTAAAGCCCGGCCGCTCGCCGCTGGCGTCGCCGCCGCTGGCCTGCTTGAACAAGGCGTACATCTTTAGCAAGGTCATATTGTCCGGGCGTTCCGGCAGGTTCTTGGAGTCAAGCTGCGCTTGCTCGAATTGTTCTTGTAAACTCATTGCGGTCTCCTGGTGGGTTGGGCATGACGGCCGCGCCATGCCGCTGGGGCTCGCAGGCATCTTAACCCATCGCGCCCAAGCAGGGCGGAGCGCAAGGGAGTCAGGCGCGCAGCGGGATGCCGGGCGCGGACACGCTGCTGGCCGGCGGCACGGACGGGCCGGCGCAGACGACGCGGTTGCGGCCCTGCTCCTTGGCCAGGTAGAGCGCCTGGTCGGCGGCGCGGAACATGCTGTCGAGCGAATCCAGCGGGCCGCTCGCCTGCGCCACGCCGAAGCTCGCCGTCACCTGCAGCGTGCGGCGGTCGGGCAGCGAAAACACGGCCTTTTCGATCGCTTCGCGGATGCGTTCGGCCATGATGCTGGCGGTGCCCAAGCTGCAATTGACCGGCAGCACGATGAATTCCTCGCCGCCGTAGCGCGCCACCACCTCGCCTTCGCGCAATTCCTGCTTGACCAGTTCGGCGATGCGGATCAGCACCAGGTCGCCGGCGTCGTGGCCGTACTGGTCGTTGACCGACTTGAAATGATCGATGTCGAACATGATGATCGCCAGCGGCAGATTGTGTTCGCGGGCGCGCCGGCCGCGTTCGTTGCAGGCGTCGGTGAAGGCGCGCCGGTTGA
>DASYLQ010000533.1:0-1836 GCA_036009485.1 Janthinobacterium sp. | reverse complement strand
GCGGCCGGTCGGGTTCTGGAAGTTCGGCAGCGCATACAGCAGGCGCGCGCCGTCGGCCACCTTGCCCACCGACGCCGGCACCACGCCGTGGTCGTCGGTGTCGACCGAGACGAACTCCGGACGGTACAGCGAGAACGCCTGCAGCGCGCCCAGGTAGCTCGGGGTCTCGACCAGCACGCGGCTGCCTTCGTCGATCAGCACCTTGCCCAGCAAGTCCAGCGCCTGCTGCGAGCCGGAAGTCATCAGCACCTGTTCCGGCGCGATGCGCGCGCCTTCGGTCGACAGCGAATCGGCGATCCACTGGCGCAGCGGCAGGTAGCCGTCGGTCGGGCCGTATTGCAGCGCCACCTTGCCGGCATTGGTCAGCACCTTGTCGAAGGCTGCCTTCATTTCCGCGACCGGGAAGGTGGCGGGCGAAGGCAGGCCGCCGGCGAAGGAAATGATTTCGGGCTGCTGCGTGATCTTCAGGATTTCGCGGATGGCGGAGCTTTGCAGCTGCTCGGCGCGATCGGCGAAACGCCACTGGATCGGATTGGGATTTTCAATTTTCATACGGTTAGCCGACTTCGGCGATCAATTCGATTTCCACGCAGGCGCCGCGCGGAATCTGCGCCACGCCGAAGGCCGAGCGGGCGTGCTTGCCGGCGTCGCCGAACACTTCGCCCAGCAGTTCCGAGGCGCCGTTGGTGACCAGGTGCTGCTCGGTGAAATCGGGCGTCGAATTCACCAGGCTCATGACCTTGACGATGCGCTTCACGCGCGTCAGGTCGCCGCCGCAGGCTTCCTGCAGGGTGCCGAGCAAGTCGATGGCAATGCTGCGCGCGGCTTTCTGGCCTTCTTCGGTGGCGATGTTCTTGCCCAGCTGGCCGGCCCACGGCGTGCCGTCCGGCTTCTTGGCGATGTGGCCCGAGATGAACACCAGGTTGCCGGTCTGTACATACATGACATAGGCGGCCACCGGCGCGGCGGGCGCGGCCAGGGCGATATCGAGGGCTTTGAGTTTTTCGTAGACTGACATGTGAGATCCAAAAAGAGTGCCGTGCGAGGGCGGATTAAACTGGCGCGAGGCCGCTGCAAGTTTCGATATTGTACGACTAAGCTCAAGCCTGAAGTAATATCTGCGCGAATACGCTGGCGTCGACATTCCCGCCCGACAACGGCAAGCCCAGCTTGCGGCCCCTGAGGCGGGCGTCGTCCTTCAGTTGCAGCGCGGCCGCCAGCGCCGCCGCGCCGGCGCCTTCGGCCAGGTTGTGCGTGGCGCGGTAATACAGGCGCATCGCCGCCGCCACCTCGTCGTCGCTGACCTCGACCACGTCGTCGACATGCTCGAGCATCAGCGCCAGCGCGGCCGGATCCGGCACGCGGCAAGCCATGCCGTCGGCGATGACGGCGCCGGCCGCCGCCTCCACCACGCGGCCGGCCTGGAACGACAGGCGGTAAGCCGGCGCATGGCTGGACGTCACGCCGACGATGCGCGTCTTCAGCCCCAGCGCCTGGCGCGCCGCCACCGCCGCGCAAATTCCCGAACCCATGCCGACCGGCACCAGCAACAGATCCAGCTCCGGCTGCGCCGTCAGCAATTCGCGCCAATAGGTGGCGACGCCGGCCACCAGGTCGGGGTGGTAAGACGGCACCATGTGCAGGCCATCGCGTTCGGCCAGCATCTGCGCATGTTCGCGGCTGGCCTGGAAATCCTCGCCATGCTCGATCAGGACCGCGCCGAGCGCGCGCATGGCCGCATTCTTTTCCACGCTGTTGCCGTGCGGAACTACGATGCTGCAGGGAAGTTGGCGCCGGCCCGCCGCCAACGCCAGCGACTGGCCGGGGTTGCCGCGC
>DASYLQ010000532.1:0-5756 GCA_036009485.1 Janthinobacterium sp. | reverse complement strand
GACATTACCGGCGATCTCATCGCCATCGGCACTCTCGAGGCGAGGAAAAACCAGGCGTTTTTGCTGCGGGTGCTGGCCCGCGCCAGGGACCTCGGCTTTGTTTATACGCTCACGATCGTCGGCAATGGCCCTGACGAAAGCGCCCTGAAATTCCTGTCCCGTCATCTGGGGCTCGAGCGGCAGGTGCGCTTTGCCGGCTTCCAGCCGCATGCCGCGCAGCTGATCTCCGCCCATCGCGTGCTGGCCCATGCGGCAACGATGGAGAATTTCGGGATCGTGCTGATCGAGGCCCTGTCCAGGGGCCGGCCGATATTGGCGCCGGCGGTTGGCGGCATAGGCGAAATTTTTACCGACGCGGTCGAAGGCTATTTTTGGCCCCTGGACGATATCGATGGCGCCGCCGCGCTGCTGATAGAAATTCTCAGCGACGCCG
Source organism: Janthinobacterium sp. (assembly GCA_036009485.1). Classification (GTDB taxonomy): domain Bacteria; phylum Pseudomonadota; class Gammaproteobacteria; order Burkholderiales; family Burkholderiaceae_D; genus Janthinobacterium. The sequence goes on along the minus strand of DASYLQ010000532.1, from coordinate 5,323 downwards.
TGGCATATCAACGTCTTGCGCGCGCCGCACTGAACCGTTATGGCAGCACTTTTTCCAGCGACAGGCTGGTGCCGGCCTGGTTGGCGGCCATCTTCAATCAAGGCATTTCACGCCCGGCCCAGCCGGCATCCGGCAGCTTATCCAGCGGGGCCGTCAAGCAGGCCGCCGCAGCGGACGGGAAAGAATGGATCTTATGACGCGCATACAAATTGTCAGCAGTTCCGATACCGTGGGCGGCGCCAGCCGCGCCGCCTACCGCCTGTTTTGCGCATTGAACAAGGCGGGCAGCGCGGCCGAGATGACGGTCGCGGAAAAGAAAACCGACGACTGGCGCGTGACGGGGCCGGCCACCGCCGCGCAAAGGCTGGCGTATTTTCTGAGGCCGAAGATCGGCGGATGCTACACGCGCCTGCAGCGCAGCGCCAACCTGAATCCGCATTCGGTGAACATACTGCCGTCGCGCTGGGCCGGGCGGGTCAACGGCGGGACGGCGGACGTCGTCAATCTGCACTGGGTCGGCGGCGAGATGATGTCCATCGAGGACCTGGGCCGGATACGCAAGCCCATCGTCTGGACCATGCATGATATGTGGGCCTTGTGCGGCGCCGAACACTATACGGAAGCGGGCGGCGCTGCGCGCTGGGCGGCCGGCTATTGCCGGGACAACCGGCTACCCGGTTCCTCGGGACTGGATATCGACCGCTACACCTGGAATAGAAAACGGCGCGCCTGGAAAACGCCGATGCATATTGTCGCGCCCAGCCGCTGGCTGGCCGATTGCGCCAGCCGCAGCCACCTGCTGAAAGACTGGCCGATATCGGTCATCCCGAATGTCATCGACGGCGCCGTCTTCAAGCCGCTGGACCGTTCCTACAGCCGCCATGTGCTGAACCTGCCGGAGGACAAACGCATCGTCCTGTTCGGCGCGATGGGCGGTGCGCGCGATGCCAGGAAGGGCTACGATCTCTTGCAGGCGGCCCTGGCTTGCCTCGTCAATCCGCGGAAAAATATCCTGTGCGTGGTCTTTGGCCAGAGCGAACCAAGGCAGACCGTCCCCCTTCCTTTCCCGATCCGCTGGATGGGGCATGTCGGCGACGATGCCACGCTGGCGCTGCTGTACAGCGCGGCCGATGTCATGGTCACGCCTTCCCGGCAAGAGAACCTGCCGCAATCGGCTACGGAAGCCCATGCCTGCGGCTGTCCGGTGGCGGCGTTTCGCTGCACGGGCCTGCCGGACGTCGTCGACCACCGGCTGACAGGTTACCTTGCCGATCCTTTTGATCCGCAAGACCTGGCCCGTGGCATGGCATGGATACTGGCCGAGCCGCACAGGCAGGCCGTTCTGGGGGCGGCGGCGAGAGCCAAGGCGCTGCGGCTATGGTCGGCCACGGCCGTCCTTCCCGCCTATCGGGCGGTATTCGACGCTGCCGCCGGCAGACAATTGCCCTTGCTCGCAGCCGCCCAGGCGGGCTAGCCAGGAGACCGGTGTGGAACCCGACATCACAGCAGCCTTGTTTGCCCCCCTGTTCGCATCCATGACGGTGGCGGCCGGCTTGATTTTCATGGCTGGCTGGCTGGCCTGCAAACCCTTGCATGCCACTTGGCTGATCATCGCCCTGATGCTGCTCGACTCGTCGCAGATATCCCTGGCATTTCAATATGGCTTGTGGATTTACCCGGAAGACCTGTTTTTTTGCATTTTATTTCTGGCCAGCCTGGTCAGGTTGACGCTTTTTGTGCCCTTGAAAACCGTCCCCGGGGCTTGGTGGCTGATTGGCTCCATCCAGTTATTCCTGGCAGTAATAGGTTTCAAGAGCTTTGGCAGCGCCGCCGGCGTCGATTTCCGCGGGCATTTCTATTTATGGATCACGGTGACGTATTTTTGTTCGGTCGACTGGAGCGATGCGATGCTGCGACGTTTCGCCAATGCCTGGGTGTGCTGTGCAACAGTCCTTTGCCTGATGATTTATTACCGCTGGACCATGTCCGCCATCGATCCCGCGTATGCGGCGGAAATGATGGCGCTCGATATAACCGGCGTGCGTTTTCGCGTCGTCGGTTCCAGCGCCGCGCTGACGATCGCCGTGGCATTTTTAATTCTTATGTTCCGCATGCTGTGCGGCCGCTTGACGGGACTGTCGCGCGCGCTGCCGGGATTGTATTTCATCACGGTGCTGGTGTTGCAGCACCGCTCCGTCTGGGTCAGCCTGATCGCCGGCTACCTGTGCCTGATGTGGACGCAAAGAAAGCAAGCCGCTGGAAAGCGTGCATTGCGCGCCATCGGCATGTTGCTGCTTCCTCTTGCACTGCTGTTTTTACTCAGCGGCAGCCAGAATGCGGTGCTCGATTCGGTGCGCACCTCGGCAAACCAGGCGATCAGCCTGGAAGAGGGCACGATGGTGGGCCGGGTCGTGAATTGGCAAGAGTTGCTGGTCAAATGGGTCAACTCGAAAAATCCCATGACCTATATCCTGGGAAATGCCTACGGCAGCGGTTACAACCCGGTCGAATCGCAGGACGGAGAAAACATCTACGACATGGTGCCGCATAACCACCTGGTGCATATGCTGTACCGGGGCGGCCTGGTCGGGGTTTGCTGCACCTTGTCTGTTTTCATCCGTCTGGGGTGCGCCGGCGTCGCCGCCGTCAAGCGCAAGGACAAATATTGGGCGCCATTTTTCGTCGCCGTTTTCGCCGCCATTTTTGCTTACTACATTCCCTACTGGGCGATGTATAGCACCGGAATGTTGCTCGGCATTGCGGTCAGTTATTTTGATTTGCAAAAAACAAGAGCCCGCGTGTGCCCGGCGCTGGATAGCGGTCCTGCCCAGACCGCCATGGCGCGAGCCTGATTTTTTTACGGAAGATGCCGATGCAGTTATCACCCTGGAACCTGGCCAGGCAACACACCGGCCCGCGCAGCAAGATAGCGGTGTTGATCGCCTGTTTTAATCGCAAGCAAAAGACGCTCGCTTGCATCGACGCCGTCCTGGCCCAGTCGGCGCTGGTGGATGTCGTGCTCGATTTTTATGTCACCGACGACGCCAGCAGCGACGGCACCGGCGATGCGTTGCTGCTCAGCTACCCCGGGATCTGGGTGTCGCGCGGCAATGGCGCTTTGTTTTGGAACGGCGGCATGCGCCTCGCATGGGAACAGGCATTTAAAGGGGATTACGATTTTTATCTGTGGCTCAACGACGATACTTTTTTATACCCGGGCGCCTTGCAGGGCATGCTCGACGCTGATGCCGAAGGCATCGTGAAAGGCGGACGGGCCGGCATCGTCGTCGGCGCCACCGAGGATGGGACGGGCCGCACCAGTTATGGCGGGGAGTTGCAGAAAAGCGCTTGCCTGCCGCTGACGCTGACGAGGCTGGAGCCAAACGGCAAGTTGCAGGCCTGCGACACGTTCAACGGCAATTGCGTGCTGGTGTCGCGCGCCGCCGCCGGCATATTGGGGAATCTCGACCGGGGTTTTGTTCACGCGATGGGTGATACCGATTATGGCTTGCGGGCGAAACGCCAGGGCGTGCCGGTGTGGCTGATGCCGTTTTTTGCGGGACGCTGCGTGAACGACCATCAGGTCGAAGGCTGCTATCGCGATTCGGCATTGCCGCTGGCAAAGCGCCTGCAAAACAAGCTCTCGGCCAAGAGCTTGCCCTGGCGCCCATGGAAAATATTATGCCGCAGGCATGCCGGAATTGCCTGGCCTGTGTATTGGCTCTGGCCCTATGTGAAAACAGTATTTGTGCCGGACTGGCCGCGAAAAAATAGCGCCTTGAGTAAGGGGAGCCCGAACAGCGCCAGGCCACCTCAGGACCGCAAGGATCATCCAATGAGCAGCGTCATGCCAGCACAGATTGCAGCAGAGCCTACAAAGCATGGACTAAATACAGAAGAACAACGTCATGATAAAAATCGCAATGATTACCAATGAACCCGCGCCGTATCGCATCCCGACCTTGAATAAAATCGCTGAAACGCCCGGCATCCAGTTTCATGCCGTGTTTTGCTGCGAGCGTGAGCCGAACCGTAGCTGGAGCCTGCCGCCGCTCAGGTTTGGTTATACCTATTTGCGCGAGCGCATCAGTACATACAAGGGCCGCTACATCCATAACAACGTCGATGTCTTGCCCGCTTTGGGCCGCTTCGCGCCCGACGTGGTCGTCACGACCGGTTTTAATCCGACGCACCTGTATGCGTTTGCTTATGCTGTGGCCAAGAGGGCGGCGCACGTCAGCATGACCGATGGCACGTTTGAATCGGAAATGAGCTTGTCTGTATTGCACCGCCTGGTGAGGCGGATCGTGTATGCCCGCTCGCAAGCCTTTGTGTGGGCCAGCCTGGGCGGGAAGAAATTATATGAAAGTTATGGCATCGCAGAGACAAGCAGCTTCCGCTCTTGTTTATGCATCGATAACGCGCTTTTTTTCCAGCCGCCGGAAGAGCGGATCGCGCCATTCGATTTCATTTTTTGCGGTCGCATCGAGCCTGTCAAAAACCCCTTGTTTGCGCTGGAGGTGGCACTGGAAGTGGCGCGCCGATTAAAGCGTGTCGTGAAAATATTATATGTCGGTTCCGGCGCCGATGAAGAGGCCTTGAGGCGCGCCGCGGCCAGGCATCCGAACCTGGTGCAGGTGGTGCTGCATGGTTTTGCGTCCCAGGATGAGTTGCCGGCTTTATATCGATCGGCGCGCATCTTCATTTTCCCCACCCGCTGGGATCCTTGGGGCGTGGTCGCCAATGAAGCGTGCGCGGCCGGCCTGCCGGTGATTGTTTCGCCCAAGGCTGGCGTGGCCGGTGAACTGGTGATCGATGGGCAAAATGGATTTGTCTGCGACCTCGATGTTCAGTTGTGGGCCGGTCGCGCCGTGTTGCTGCTGACCCGGCCGACCTTGTATCTTGGCTTTTCCAACAGCAGCCGTGCAGTGGTAGACAGATATACGTTTGACGCGGCCTCGGAAGGTATTCTGCAAGCCTGCCAGTTCGCCAGCGCGCAAAGCCCGCGGCAGCGCGGCGTTTCATCGGCCGGCCGCGTCTGAATATCGCTGTGGCACAGCCCCTGGATCAGCGATATCGAAAGTATGGACAAATGCCCAAAGCGAGGAAGAAAAAAATGAACGCGATATTCACCTGTTCGATAGATGATGGAAGTCCATCCGATATGAAAATGGCTGAACTGTTATACAAGTACAGCTTGAACGGGACTTTCTTTATTCCAATGGCCAATAGAGAGGGCAAGCCTGTGATGTCCGCCGGCCAGATTCGGGATATCGGAAAGCAATTCGAAATAGGTTCCCACACCCTGGATCACTGCTACCTG
>DASYLQ010000531.1:0-15768 GCA_036009485.1 Janthinobacterium sp. | reverse complement strand
CTACAAGGTGCAGGACTATGACTTCGACGTCAAGGTCGTGCTGACCAACAAGGTGGGCAATGCGCCGATGCGCGCGCCGATGGCGATCACCAGCTGGGTCATGGACGGCACGCTCGACGCCGTCGCGCGCGAACTGGGACTCGATCCGATCGCGGTGCGCCGCCTGAACATGCTGCACCCCGAGGACCTGCCGTACACCATGGCCACCGGCGAAGTGCTGGCCGACGTCACGCCGCGCGAGACGATGGAGGCCGCGCTGGCCGCGGTCGGCTACCAGGGTTTTCGCGAACGCCAGCGCCAGGCGCGCCTGCACGGCCGCTATCTGGGCCTGGGAATCTGCACGGTGGTCGAGTCGACCACCTACGGCTCGCGCTTCTACAAGGCGGCCGGGATCGAAGGGTCCGGCCATGAAGCTGCCTGGGTGCGGATCGAGCCGTCCGGCGCGGTCAATGCGGCGGTCGGGCTGGGCGACACCGGCCAGGGTTACGAAACCGCGCTGGCGCAGGCAGTCGCCGAGGGCCTCGGCGTGGCGCCGCGGCAGGTCCGCATGCAGCTGGGCCACACCGACATCGCGCCCTACGGCATGGGCAGCCGCGGCGCCCGCGGCGGCACCGCCGGCGGCGGCGCGCTGTACCTGTGCGCGCTGGACGCGCGCGCCAAGGTTCTGGCGATCGCCGCCGGCCAGCTCGGCTTGCCCGCGGACCAACTGCGCCTGCGCGATGGCGTCGTCGAACGCTGCGAGCAAGGCGCCTGGAGCGGCACCGGCCTGACCCTGGCCGCGATCGCGCGCGGCGCCTACCTCGATCCGCTGGCCCTGCCGGCGGGAATGAGCCCCGGCCTGGAATTCCACAAGACCTACGATCCGCCGCCGATGACCTACTCGAATTCGACCCACGCCTGCGAGGTGGAAGTCGATATCGCCACCGGCGCCGTCCGCTTCGAGCGCTACCTGGTGGCCGAGGATTGCGGCCAGGTGCTCAGTCCGGTAGTGGTCGAAGGGCAGCAGCACGGCGCCATCGCGATGGGACTGTCGGGCGCCCTGTTCGAACACATCGTCTATGACGAGGGCGGGCAGAACCTGTCGGGCACGCTGGCCGACTACCTGGTCGCCACCGCCCATGAACTGCCGGACTTCGAACTGCTGTCGATGCACACGCCCAACCGCAGCACGCCGGTGGGCGCCAAGGGCATGGCCGAAGGCGGCGTGATGGGCGCGATCGGCGCGCTGACGAATGCCGTCAACGACGCCCTCGAACCGTTCGGCGTGGTGGCCGTGCGCCAGCCGCTGACCCCGATGTACCTGCGCGAGCTGCTGCGCGCCAAGGATTAACCGCACTATTGCAAAGGAAACGCAAATGAATCCCAACCTCAAGCCGCGCGTCGGCTTCATCGGACTCGGCATCATGGGCCGCAACATGGCGCGCCACATCCAACTTGCCGGCTATCCGCTGTCGGTCCACGACCACTCGCGCGCCAACGCGGAACCGCTGGTGGCGGGCGGCGCCAGCTGGTGCGACAGCGCCGGCGACGTCGCGGCCGCATCCGACATCGTGATCAGCATTGTCGGCACGCCGCGCGACGTCGAGCAGATCTACCTGGGCGACGGCGGCATCGTCGCGCGCGCCAAGCACGGGTCGATCCTGATCGACATGACCACCTCGAGTCCCGCGCTGGCCCAGCGCATCGAGGCGGCGGCGCTCAGGGCCGGCTGCGCCGCGCTCGATGCGCCGGTTTCCGGCGGCGAGGGCGGCGCCCGGGATGCCAGGCTGGCCATCATGGTCGGCGGCATGCAAGGGACCTTCGAGGCCGCGCTGCCGCTGCTGCAGACGATGGGCGGCAACATCGTGCTGCAGGGCGCCGCCGGCGCCGGCCAGCACACCAAGATGTGCAACCAGATCGTGATCGCCTCCACCATCATGGGCGTGTGCGAGGGCCTGGCCTATGGCCGCCGCGTCGGGCTGGACCTGGAGACCGTGCTGCAATCGATAGGCGGCGGCGCGGCGTCGAGCTTCCAGCTGAGCACCTTCGGCGCCCGTATCGACAAGGGCGACTTCGCGCCCGGCTTCATGATCGATCATTTCGTCAAGGACCTGGGGATCGCGCTGGCCGAGGCCGCGCCGATGCAACTGGACCTGCCGGGCGCCGCCCTGGCGAGCAAGCTGTACCAGTTCCTGGCCAATAGCGGCCATGGCCGCAGCGGCACCCAGGCGCTGTTCAAATACTACGAGCAATAAATCATGGCCATCGACTTTTCCGGGGAATACCGCATTCCCGCCGCGCAGCAGAAGGTATGGGAGGCCTTGAACGATCCGGCCGTCCTGCAAGCCTGCATCGCCGGCTGCCAGCGGCTCGACAAGGTGTCCGATACCGAAATGACCGCGCTGGTGGTGGCCAAGGTGGGGCCGGTGTCGGCCACCTTCCGCGGCAGCGTGGTGCTGTCCGAGCTCGATGCGCCCAATGGCTACACCCTGTCCGGCCAAGGCCAGGGCGGCGCCGCCGGCTTCGCGCGCATGGGCGCGAAGGTCGCGCTCTTCGCCGACGGCGAGCAGACCGTGCTGCGCTATACCGCCAGCGCCGACATCGGCGGCAAGCTGGCCAGCGTCGGCAGCCGCCTGGTGCAGAGCGTGGCGAAGAAGAATGCCGACGATTTCTTCGCCGCGTTCGCGCGCCGGCTCGGCGGCGCGGGCGTGCCCGCGCCGGGTGCGCCTGCCGTCGCCACCGCCGCTCCGGCCGCCGTTGCGGCGGCGCCGGTGGCCAGCGCCGGCCTGGTGCCGGCCTGGGTGGTGCTGTTCTGCACCGGCCTGGGCACCGCGCTGGGCTACCTGCTGGGCCGCCTGCACTAAGCGCCCGCACTCAGCGTCCTTTCCAAAGTTTGCCACACCTCCGACCGGCGGTTCGGGGGGAGGGGTGTGTTCGCCGGTACCGCCAGCGCCATGGTCTTTCATATAAATCAACTTGAATCAAGGGGTTACTGAAATGAACAAAACGATCCTCGCACTCGTCATGTCGGGTGCTTACGCAGGGGCGGCATCGGCAGAGACCGCGCCCGCCGCACCGTCCTCCGTCACCATCTACGGCATCGCGGACCTGGCGCTGGATTTCCAGGGCGGCGGGCCGAACGGCGCGAGCTCGGCCGTCAAGATGGCGAATCCGTACGGCTCGCGCATCGGCCTTCGAGGCAACGAAGACCTGGGCGGCGGCAACTCGGCCCTGTTCGTGCTCGAATCGGGCATCACGGTCAACACCGGCGCGCTGAGCCAGGGCGGGCTGATGTTCGGCCGCCAGGCCTACGGCGGCCTGAAAAGCGACACCTATGGCACGCTGACCATGGGCCGCCAGTACAGTTCGCGCTTCCTGGCGATCGCCCAGATCGCCGACCCGTTCCAGGTCGGTTTTTCCGGGCAGGCGCACAACATCCTCGATGGCGACGCGGTGCGCGTCAACAACTCGGTCAAGTACGCGACGCCTGTCGTGAACGGGGTGTCGGCCGACGTGATGTATGCCCCAGGCGGAGTGGCCGGCAGCAGTGCGTCAGGAAGCCAGCTGGGCGGCTCGGTCGGCTACACCCGGGACAAGCTGAATGTGCGGCTGGCCTACCAGGGCCGCAACGGCACCACGCTGCCGATCGCGACCACCCGCAACACCATGCTGGCCGGGACCTATGACTTCGGCGTGGCCAAGCTGCACATGGCCTACAGCGTCAACCGGGGGCCGCTGGCCAAGGGCTCGACCGATAACAACGACATGTTGATCGGCGCCACCATCCCGTTCGGCCGCGTGCATACCATCCGCACCTCGTACGTGCGCAAGAAAGACCGCACGGCGCTGCAGCAGGACGCCAGCCAGATCGCGGTCGGCTATTTCTATGCGCTGTCCAAGAGTACCGACCTGTACACCGTGTATTCGCACATCCGCAATACCAACGGCGCCATCTTTACCGTCAACAACGGCTCGGACACCGGCATCGGCAACCGCGGCACCGAAATCGGCATGCGCCATTTTTTTTGATGGCGCAAGCCCGGCAGGCGCCGGCCGCGGCGCCTGCCGTCACCTGAACCCAACGGAGATGATATGAAACTGATCGACCCGATCGTCCGCTTCCAGGACGAATTGCAGCGCATCCGGCGCGAGATCCACGCCTATCCCGAGCTGTGCTTCGAGGAGCGGCGCACTGCCGACCTGGTGGCGGCCCGGCTGACCGAGTGGGGCATCCCGGTCATGCGCGGACTGGGCACGACCGGGGTGGTCGGCGTCCTGCAGGGCGGCCGCCCGGGCCGCGCGATCGGCCTGCGCGCCGACATGGATGCGTTGCCGGTGCAGGAATTGAACAGCTTTCCGCATGCCTCGCGCGAGGCCGGCAAGATGCACGCCTGCGGCCACGACGGCCACACCGCGATGCTGCTCGGCGCTGCGCATTACCTGTCGCAGCAGCGCGATTTCGACGGCACCGTGTACCTGATTTTCCAGCCGGCCGAGGAGAAGGGCGGCGGCGCCCGGCGCATGCTCGAGGACGGCCTGCTGTCCCTGTGTCCGATGGATGCGGTGTTCGGCATGCACAACTGGCCGGGCATGCCGGTCGGCTCGTTCGGCGTGACGCCGGGGCCGATGATGGCCTCGTCCAACGAATTTGAAGTGCGGCTGAAAGGCAAGGGCGCCCACGCGGCGCAGCCGCACAAGGGCATCGACCCCATCATGGCGGCGATCCAGGTTGCGCAGGCGTGGCAGAGCATCATCAGCCGCAACCGCAACCCGCTCGATGCGGCGGTGCTGTCGGTGACCCAGATCCACGCCGGCAGCACCACCAATGTGATTCCCGACGAAGCGCTGCTGGTCGGCACGGTGCGCACCTACAGCAGCCAGGTCACCGACCTGATCGAAAGCCGCATGCGCGACATCGCGCGGCACACCGCGGCCGCATTCGATGCGACGGTCGAGTTCAAGTTCGAGCGCCTGTATCCGGCGGTGGTCAACCACCCCGCTGAAACCGCGCTGGCGGCGCGCGTGATGCAGGGTATCGTGGGCCAGGACAAGGTCGACGTCAACGTCGAGCCGAGCATGGCGGCCGAGGATTTCGGCTTCATGCTGCAGCAAAGGCCGGGCTGCTATGTCTTCATCGGCAATGGCGAAGGCGCGCACCGCGACGCCGGCCATGGCCTCGGGCCGTGCAACCTGCACAATCCGAGCTACGACTTCAACGACGCGCTGCTGCCGATCGGCGCCACCTACTGGGTGCGCCTGGTCGAGCAGTTCCTGCAGCGCGCCTGAAGGCGCCCGGCAGGCCCACTCAGCAGGCCGCCACTCAGCAGGCCACCACATTCACCGCCAGACCGCCGAGCGAGGTTTCCTTGTACTTGCTGTGCATGTCGGCGCCGGTCTGGCGCATGGTCTCGATGACCTTGTCCAATGTGACGTAATGGCGGCCGTCGCCGAACAGCGCCAGCCGCGCGGCATTGATCGACTTGGCCGCGCCCATCGCGTTGCGTTCGATGCAGGGAATCTGCACCAGCCCGCCCACCGGATCGCAGGTCAGGCCCAGGTTGTGCTCCATGCCGATTTCGGCGGCGTTCTCGATCTGCTCGTTAGTGCCGCCCAACGCGGCCGCCAGGCCGGCCGCGGCCATCGACGAGGCGACCCCGACTTCGCCCTGGCAGCCCACTTCGGCGCCGGAGATCGAGGCATTTTCCTTGTACAGCGAGCCGATCGCCGCCGCGGTCAGCAGGAACGCATGGGCGCCCTCGCGCGTCGCGCCGGGACAAAACTGGCGGTAGAAGCGCAGCACGGCCGGCACGATGCCGGCGGCGCCGTTGGTCGGCGCGGTCACGACCCGGCCGCCGGCGGCATTTTCCTCGTTGACCGCGATCGCAAAGGCGTTCACCCATTCGAGTTCCGGCAGCGGCCGCGCGGGATCGGTGTCGGCCAGCAGGCGCTGGTGGATGCGGCGCGCGCGCCGCCGCACGTTCAGGCCGCCGGGCAGGGTGCCTTCCTGCGCCAGTCCACGATCGATGCAGGCGTCCATCGCGGCGCTGATGCGGTCCAGTCCCTCCAGGATCTGCGGCGCGCTGCGCAGCGCCAGTTCGTTCTCCAAGGCGATGGCCGCAATCGACTTGCCTTGCTCGCGACCGATCTGCAACAGGGCGTCGGCCGAGCGGTAGGGATGCGGCCAGGCGACGCTGGCGGGGGCGGCGTGTCCCAACTCCTCGGCGGCGACCACGAAGCCGCCGCCGACCGAGAACATGACGCGCTCATGCAGTGTGTCGCCGCATGCATCGGTCGCACTGAAGCGCATGCCGTTGGGGTGCTGCGGCAGGCTCTCGGTAGTCAGGAACAGCAGGTGCCGCGCTTCATCGAACGGCAGACGGTGCTGGCCGAGCAGGCGCAGCTCGCCGCTCTGGCGCAGTTGGTCCAGCCAGCCGCCGATGCAGTCGACATCGACGCTGTCCGGCTGCTCGCCCATCAGGCCGAGCAGTACGGCGGGGCCGGTGCCGTGGCCCATGCCGGTCAGCGCCAGCGAACCATACAGCTCGACGGTGACGGCGGCCAGCTGCGCGAGGTGGCCGTCGGCTTCGAGTTCCTTTGCGAACTGGCGTGCCGCGCGCATCGGGCCGACCGTGTGCGAGCTGGAGGGGCCGATGCCCAGCTTGAATAATTCGAAAGCGCTGATTGGCATCGGCTTATCCGATCGGCGAAAAGTCGACCGGATTCAGGAACGCGCTTTCCTGATGCACCAGGAAGGGCAGGATGGACGGCACGAAGGCCTGCCACTCGCTGTCCTTGGCCAGCAGGGCGCGCTGGGCGCTGCGGTGGCCGAAGTCGTCGTAGCCCCACATGAACACCACCGAATTGAGGGTGCCCGATTCTTTCGTCCAGCAACCGATCAGCCTGGCGTAGCGGGTAATGATGTGCAAGCCATTGGCTTTGTAAATATTGAGGAATTCCGGCGCGCGGCCGGCGTGGACTTGATAAGTGCGCATTTCGATGATCATGGGACGGGCTCCACCGCTCGATTGGGATGATCAGGACCTGACCATCCATATTGTGTAGAATAGAACAAACCAGCGATATCGTCAACTGACGATATCTTCCGCGACAACAGCGAGGGGCCGGTTCGCCGGCCAGGAAAAAAAATACACGATGAAAGCTAAATCCGACATTCCGGCGCCGAGCCGGCAGAAGACTCCGGCCGCCCCGGCAAAAAAGGCGCGCCGGCCGGCGCTGCGCATGCCGCAGGCCGAGCGGCGCGCGCAAATTCTCGGCAAGGCATTCGACTATTTTGGGGAGAACGGCCTGACCGGCCAGACCCGCGGCCTGGCCGAGGCCTGCGGCGTGTCGCAGCGCTTGCTGTACAGTGTGTTTCCCAACAAGGCGGCCTTGCTGGAAGCGGTCTACGAGGCCGAGATTGCCGGGCCGTTCAAGGTGGACTGGTTCGTGCTGCTGAAGGACCGCAGCAAAACGGTCGAGCAGCGCCTGACCGAGTTCTATCACGAGTATTACGAGGTGATCCTGTCGCGCCGATGGCTGCGCCTGTTCCTGTACTCTTCACTGTCGGAAATGCTGATGGCGCCGGCCTATATCGGCCGGATCGTGACCAACCTGCTGGAAATCATCGTGGACGAGGCCGCCCGCGAGGCGGGCCTGCGCGAGCCGTCGGAGCTGCCCCTGAAGCACGAGATCGGCTGGACCCTGCATGGGGCGGTGTCGCACCTGGCGATCCGGCGCCACATCTACCACGACGCCAATCCCTGCGATCCGAAAACGGTCATCGCGATGCACGTGAAATCGTTCCTGGGCGGATTGAAGGCCATCCTGCCGGAGGCGAAGTGAAAGACCTGCAGTGGCCGGTAAGAGCGATTGGGATTTCAATAAGGACGATGATGCTTGCCGCTGTTTTATGAATAGTGGCGACTGGAATGCGCTCTTAATCCAGGGTACGCCGGTACACGCGCACGGCGATCGCCATCACGACGACCATGAACAACATCATCGGCCATATATGCGGCCACAGGTCGGCCCAGCCGGCGCCCTTGAGCATGATGCCGCGCACCAGGCGATTGAAGTAGGTGAGCGGCAGCAGGCTACCGATCCACTGGGCCCATTGCGGCATGCCTGCAAACGGAATCAGGAACCCGGACAGAAGGATGTTGGGCAGGAACCAGAAGAAGGTCAGTTGCACGCCTTGCAGCTGGTTTTGCGCAAGCGACGACAGCATGATGCCGACCGAGAGACTGGCCCCGACGAACAGCAGCGCCGCCAAGTACAGGGACAGCGGACTGCCGAGTATGGGCACGTGGAAAACGAAATGAGCCGCCAGCAGGATGATCGTCACCTGCAGCATGCCGATCGCCACGTACGGTACGATCTTGCCGCTCGTGACTTCGAGCGGCAGCACGGGCGTGGCGAGCAGGTTTTCCATCGTGCCGCGCTCGCGTTCGCGCGTGATCGCCAGCCCGGTCATCATGACCATGGTCATCGTCAGGATGACCCCCATCAGGCCCGGCACGACGCTGTATTGCGTAATGGATTCCGGGTTGTACAGCCGGTGCACCTGCACGTCGAAGGCGCCGGCGGCGGAAGGGGTGACGCTGGCCAGCGCGCCTGTCATGTCCTTTTGCAGCACCTTGCTCACGAGCGAGGGGACTGCGGAAATCGCGCTGCCCACGGCGACCGAATCGGTGGCGTCGGCGTCGATGCGCAGCGACGGGCGATTACCCTTGACCAGCTCACGGGTGAAGTTCTCAGGGATGTCGAGCACGAACAGCACACGGCCCTGCATCAACGCGCGTCGGCCGGCTTGCTGGTCGGGCAATGTCTCGATGATATTGAAGTACTCCGAATTGCGCATCGCCGCGATGAAACTGCGCGTGAACTCGCTTTGGTCCGCCGCGGTCACCGCCGTGGGCAGGTGCTTGGGATCGAAGTTGATCGCGAAACCGAACAGCGCCATCTGGATAATCGGTATGCCGATGATCATCCCGAACGTAACGCGGTCTCGACGCAACTGAAGAAATTCCTTGAGCACAATTGCCCACCAGCGCGCAAGCGAAAATCCTTTCCACATGATCAGTGCTCCTCGCCGGATCCGTTGCCGTTTTCCCTGGCGCCTTTCATCAGATAAATGAAAGCGTCCTCCAGCCCCGTGTCGACCTGCTCGACGCGCCAGCCGGACTCGCGGGATAGGTCTTCGAGCGTAGAACGCAGCGCGTTGCCGTCGGTGCCGCTGACATGCAAGGCTGAGCCGAAGGCGACGGTCTGCTCTACGCCCGGCCGGTCGCGCAGACGGTCGGCCAGGCCGACCAAGTTCTCGCCATGGACCGTCCAGGTGGAGAGCCCCAGCGAATTGCTCACCTCGGCGGCGGTTCCCCGTGCCAACAGCTTGCCCCATGCGATGTAGGCGAGCTTGTGGCAGCGCTCGGCCTCGTCCATATAATGCGTGCTGACCAGCACCGAAATGCCACGGGCCGCCAGACGATGCAACTCTTCCCAAAAGTCGCGCCGCGCGCTCGGATCGACCCCCGCGGTCGGTTCATCGAGCAGCAGCAATTGCGGCTCGTGCAGCAAGCACGCCGCCAGCGCCAGGCGCTGCTTCCATCCGCCCGAAAGCGTGCCGGCCAGCTGAGCAGAACGGTCCGCCAGGTCCAGGTCTTCCAGCGTTTGCCGTACCACCCGTTCGCGGTCGCGCACCTGATAGATGCGCGCGACAAAATCGAGATTTTCCCGGATGCTCAAGTCTTCCCAGAACGAAAAGCGCTGCGTCATGTAACCAACCTGCCGCTTGATCTGTGCGCTCTCGCGCACGATGTCGGCACCCAGGCAGGTGCCGCTACCCGAATCCGGTGTCAACAGGCCGCACAGCATGCGGATACAGGTGGTCTTGCCGCTGCCGTTGGGCCCCAGGAAGCCGAAAATCTCGCCGCGCTTGACCTGCAGCGACACGTCCTTGACGACGTGTTTGCTGCCGAAGTGCTTGTTGAGTCCGTGCACGTCGATGGCGAGCCCGGTTGCGGCATCGGTATTCATCGCAGGCTCACTTCCGCAGGTTGACCGGGGTGGAGCTTCACGGCATCGGCCGGCTGCGGGCGCGCCTCGACCATGAAGACAAATTTGTCGCGCGTATCGTTGCTGTAGATGTTAGGCGGCGTGTACTCGGCTTGGTTCGAGATATAACGGATAGCGGCGGGGACGGGCGCGGCGCATCCGTCGCAGCGGATGAGAACGTTGCGCCCGACCGCCAGCGAACCGACGACGGATTGGGGCACGAAGAAGCGCACCTTGATGTTTTCGGGCGGCAGCATGCGCACCACCGGGCTGCCCGCCGGCACCCATTCGCCGCTGCGGTACATCGTGTCGAACACCAGGCCCGCGCCGGGCGCACGCACCTGCTTCTGATCCAGCTTCCATTGCGCCTGGGCCAGCGTAGCCCGGGCTGCCTCAACCTGCGCCTCCTGCGCGCGAATCTGCTGCTCGCGGCCGGGAAGATGGGCCACCTGCAGCTGCGCTTGAAGCTCGCGCACGTGCGCCTGGGCGTTCACAGCGGCGGCGCGCGAATCGTCGAGCTGGCCTTTCGAGATGCCGCCCACGCGGAACTGCTCTTCGTCGCGTTGCAGCTGCAGACCGGTGCGTCGGGCGTCGGAGCGGGCTTGTGCGAGCTGCGCTTCGGTGACTTGGACCTCCGCCGGCCGCTTGCCGGTCAAGAGGTCGGCGCGCTGCGACTGCGCGGCTTGAAGCTGGTGTTCGGCCTGCTGGACGGCATCCGCCTCGTTTTTGGATTCGAGCGAAAACAGCACTGCATTCGCCGCAACAGTTTGCCCGCGCTGCACCGCCAGCTTGCTCAGTTGTCCTGCCTGGGAAGAAGCCATGTAGACGAACTCTCCCTCGACGTAGCCCTGATATGTGTCGGCCTGTTGCCGCGAACAAGCGCAGGCAAACAGAGCCATGGCGAACGCGCCTGACCATGCGAATGCGCTGTGCTGCCGATGCGGGAAGCTTCTCAAGCAAGCGGAATGGATAGTCATTCTTCGCTCCTGCGTGAACATGGGCCTTTCGCCGGTCTCGCGGAATGTGACGCGGCACGCGCTCGCGCAGCAACTACAACATCACCGGGAACACCATCATCTTAGCCTGATTGGGCCCGGCGGTCGTCATCTTGGCGCTTGCCATATCGCGCCTCAAGCGCAGGCCCTGTACGCTTGACTGGTTGAGGCCCACATAGATCGGGTCGATTTGCTGGATCGTCGCCGTCAGGGTGGCGGCGATGGCGGCTTGAGCGGCAATGATACAGTTGAGCCTACATTCCACTTAAGGACAGGCCATGAATCAAGCAATACGCTGCCCCGTCTGCGGCGGCAGTTGCGCGCTGCTCGACGTCGTCGACTTGAACAAATCCTGCGAGGAAGCCAACGGCGTCTTCCTGCCGCTGGCCGGCGTCCCCGTGTATTACGCCTTGTGCGGCGGCTGCGGGTTTTGTCATGCGCCGCAGCTGTGGCAATGGTCGATGCGCGAATTCGAGGAAAAAATCTACAACGCCGATTATGTGCTGGCCGACCCGCACTATGCCGAGGCGCGGCCGCGCGCCAGCGCCGCCGACCTGATCGCGATGTTCGGCGCGGCGGCGAAAGGCATACGCCACCTCGATTACGGCGGCGGCCACGGCATGCTGTCCCGGCTGCTGAACGAGGCTGGATGGTCGTCGACGTCCTACGATCCCTTCGTCAACAAGGAGCTCGACCTGAAGAGCGTCGGCCGCTTCGACTTGATCACCGCCTACGAGGTATTTGAACACGTGCCCGACGTCGACCGCCTGATGGCCGAGCTGGTCTCGCTGCTGGCGCCCGGCGGCATGGTCTTGTTTTCCACTATGCTGTCGGATGGGCATATCCAGCCGCGGCAAAGGCTGAGCTGGTGGTACGCGGCGCCGCGCAATGGCCATATCAGCCTGTTTTCGCGCGCCAGCCTGGAACTCCTGGCCAGGAAGGCCGGCCTGAACCTGGGCAGCTTTTCCGACGTTTTTCACTTGTTATATAGCGGCGTGCCAGCCTGGGCGGAGCACATTTTCGCCCCAGGCCAAGGCTGAGCAGGTCCGCCTGCGAAAAAAGCGCGCCGTGTGGCGCGCTTTTTTATGCGACAGCGGAATGCGGTATGTCAGGCCATCGTTGCCTTTCCCTCATTTATTGGTGGAAGGGGCGTTGCTGTTGGCCGGCGGCGTCGAGTTTGGCGTGGTGGCGCTGCCGGGGGTGGCGGCGGTGCCGCTGTTATCCATCGCGCCGGTACCCGGCGTTGCCGTCGTGCCGCCGGTAGCGGCATCGCCGGCGCCGGCGCTGCCGCTGGTGCCCGAGGTGCCTTGGCTGGTGGTGTTGCCGTTGGCGGCGTTCGTGCTGGCGGCGTCATGTTTGTTACAGCCGGCCAGCGCGCTGGCGGCGATGGCCGCGGCGAGCATAACTTTGGTCAATGATGAGATGGTTTTCATGGCAGATCCTTTCGGTGGTTAGCGGTGCCCTTGAGGCGCTCAGACAGGTTTGGCCCGGTAAATCTCGGTAAGTATATGACCTGGTCGCCAGCATTTTTGCACGCGAAGCGAACACGGCACGTAGGACGTTCTCCCACCATGCGGTCAGAAAATTACCCACACTTACCATTCCAGCGCCAGTAAACGCTGTCCCATGCGCGGCCAGCACAGCGCGGCGATGTCACTCCGCGATGCCCAACGGAAACCATCGCATTCGGGCGTCGCGGCGCCCGTCAGCGGGTGGGGGTAGAAGCTGGTGCAACGCAATTCATCGAGCGCGCACAAGCCATCGGCGGCCTCGACCTTGAACAAATGCAGGCGTTTGTCGCGCCGGTATTCGAATTCGCCGAGGTCGCTGAACAACTCCTCGTCCAGGCGCAAGCCGGCTTCCTCGAACAGCTCGCGGCGCGCCGCCTGCAGCGGCGTTTCGCCCGGGTCTTGCAAGCCCTTCGGAATATCCCAGCGCGGCGTATTCGTCACATGGCACAGCAATAGTTGCCTCGATGTATTTACGATCAGCGTGCCGCAAGAGAGCGGAATGTCCATGACGAATCCTTTCCAAACAAATTGTAAAGTGGCCGCCGGGACGGTGGCGGCCCGCTGGCTTCATGGCAGTTCGGGGAACACGTCGGAGCCCGACAGCGCTTCGACAATGTAGTCGAACACCATGCGTATCCTGGCCGGCACCGGTCCGCGCTGGGGCCGGTACACATACAAGTCCCAGGGCGGCGGACGGTGTTCCTCGAGCACCTGGACCAGGCGGCCCGAGCGGATATACGGCAGCGCCAGGTAAGCCGGCATTTGCCCATAGCCGAGGCCGGCCAACACCGCCTCGAATTCGACGTCCGGATCGTCGGTGACGAAGGCCGGCGCGGCGGGGCTGATTTGCAGGTTGCCGGCAAAATACCAAGGCCAGATCCTGCCGGTGTTCGGGTCCATCAAGCCCGTGGTCGGCAAGTGCGACAAGTCCTGCGGCGCCAGCGGCCGTCCCTTGGCCAGCAATTCCGGCGCGGCGACCACGTAAAACCAGATCTTCGCCACCGAACGCGCGATGAAGCGGCTGTCGCGCAATTGGCCGATGCGCACGCCGATATCGATCTTATCGTCGACCACGGCGGCGACCATGTCGGTCAGGCTGAGTTCCAGCTTGATGCCGGGATGCCGGCTGGCCAGCGGCAGCAGCGCTTTCAGCAGATAACGCCGGCCTATCGTGCTTTGCGCCGTGACGCGTACGGCGCCGGCCAGGTCGGTGTCGGACAGATGGTCGGTGCGGCGGAACAACTGGTCGACCTGGGTCACCATCTCGCGCGCATGGGCGACGAACTGGATACCGAACTCGGTGATCTGGACGCCGCGCGTATTGCGGTGGAATAGCAGCTCGCCCAGCGCTTCTTCCATCTCCTTGACGGCGCGCGTGATGGCTTGCGGCGAGGTGCCGAGGCGGGCGGCCGCTTCCTTGAAACTCGCGGCGTCCGCGGCGGCGCACACCAGGCGCAGCATTTCCAATCTATTTAACACTTTGTTCACCTCATCGAGCTAATTCCACTTTTTGGAATTCTCAAATCATAACATTATCATTTATTGCTTGCTCCCAACTGGCGATACTAGGCGCCTGCGATGCCTTGCCCGCAGGCATGCTCGCGACTATCCACGTTTCACTTCCTGGGAGATTTCCATGACAACCTTAATAATCAATGGCAAACAGCATACGATCGATTTGCCTGGCGATACCCCTTTGTTATGGGCATTGCGCGACCATCTCGGCATGACCGGCACCAAGTTCGGCTGCGGCATGGCGCTGTGCGGCGCCTGCACCGTGCACCTGGACGGCGAACCGATCCGCGCCTGCGTCAGCCCGATTTCCAGCGTGGCCGGCAAGCACATCACGACCATCGAAGCGATGGCGCAAGACAGTGTCGGCAAGGTGGTGCAGCAAGCCTGGACCGAACTCGGCGTGCCGCAATGCGGCTATTGCCAGGCCGGCCAGATCATGACCGCCACCGCCTTCCTGAAAAAGACCCCGCATCCGACCGATGAGGAAATCGACGGCGCCATGAGCGGCAACCTGTGCCGCTGCGGCACTTACACGCGCATCCGCGCGGCGGTGAAACAGGCATCCACCAAACAGGGAGCCGACCAATGAAAACCGTTTTCGATCAAGACCAGCAGCTCGATGCATCCTTTGATACGCCCCTGTCCTCGCCGGCGCGGCGCAACTGGCTCAAGGGCGCAGCCGCCTTCAGCGGGCTGGCGCTGACGGTCGGCCTGTCGGGCATCGTCCGCGCGGCCGAGCCGGAGCCAAAAAAATTCGGCGGCGACGCCATGCCCGGCGGATTGGTCGACGATCCCCTGGTCTTTGTTTCGATCGGCACCGACGGCATCGTCACCATCATGGCCCACCGTTCGGAAATGGGGCAGGGCGTGCGCACCAGCCTGCCGATGGTGGTGGCCGACGAGCTTGAGGCAGACTGGAGCAAAGTGCGCGTGGTCCAGGCGACGGCCGATGAGACCCGCATGGGCAACCAGAATACCGACGGTTCGCGCAGCATGCGCCATTCCTTCGAACCGATGCGCCGCGTCGGCGCCGCCGCGCGCGGCATGCTGGAAATGGCCGCGGCCGCGCAATGGGCGGTGCCGCTGGCCGAAGTCGCGGCCAACAACCATGAAGTGGTCCACGCCAAGAGCGGTCGGCGCCTCGGCTACGGCGCGCTGGCCGCCGCCGCGGCGCATCTGGCGCCGCCGTCGGGTCCGGCCTTGCGCCTGAAGACGCCGGCGCAGTTCCGTTATATCGGCAAGGAAGCCGTGCGCGGCATCGACCTGCACGACATCGTCACCGGCAATACCCAGTACGGCATCGATACCCGCCTGCCGGGCATGCTGTACGCCGTCATCGCCCGGCCCATGGTCATGGGCGGCAAGGTGGTGCGCTTCGACGCCAAGGCGGCGCTGAAGGTCAAGGGCGTGCTGAAGGTCGTCGAGATCCAGGCCAGCCCGGCGCCGGCCGCCTTCCATCCGCTGGGCGGCGTCGCCGTCATCGCCACCAATACCTGGGCCGCGATCAAGGGCCGCGAAGCGCTGAAGATCACCTGGGACGACGGTCCTCACGCCCACTACGATTCGGTGGAATACAAAAAGACGCTGGAAACGGCGGCGCGCCAGCCGGGCAAGGTGGTGCGCAACGACGGCGACGCCATGGCCGCGCTGGCCAAGGCCGGCAAGCGTATCGACGCCGAGTATTACCTGCCGCATATCGCCCACGCGACGATGGA
>DASYLQ010000530.1:0-4653 GCA_036009485.1 Janthinobacterium sp. | reverse complement strand
GCGCGCAAACCCGCCCGCACATCGGGATTCGGAAATACCACCAATTCCTCGGCATGCCTGACGGTGTAGACGGTGGCGCCGTCGCTGGCGATGACGGCGCCGGCCGGCAGCGCCGTGAAATTTTGCGTGGAACGGTCGAAGCTCATGCGGAAGTCGTCGCTCAGCTTGATGATTTCCTGCGCCACCTTGAAAACGTGCGGCGCCGCCATGGCGCGCGCCGGTGCCGCATGCGCGCCGCGCAGCAAATGGTCCAGCGCCTGCGCGACGTCGTCGAACTGCGCCAGGTCGTTGCGGCCCAGGGCGCCGACCCGGCCCAGTTCCACCGTGCCGGCGGCGGCGCCGTGGTGCTCGGCCGTATGGTAGCTGTAGGTGCCGGCCGATTGCGGATTCAGGATGATGGCGCCGATGGCCGCCCGTCCCAGCCAGGCGGTGAGCGCCCGCTTGCCCTCGTCGGCGATCAGGTCCGGCACCACGGCGAAGGTCGGATACAGCGATGGCCGGATCGCCGTATGCAAGTCCAGATGCCAGCGCCGCGGGCCGCTCCCTCTGAAAAAATCGGCGCGGGCGGCGATCATCTGGTCGGCGCGCGCCGCCTCGGCGGCGCCGGCCAGCGGCCCGCGCACGCTGCGGAACATGCGGTTCAGGTCGGCGTCGATGAAACGCTTGCCGGCGCGGATAGCCGCCAGGTTGCCGACGCAGACCATCAGGTCGACCGCCAGCGCCGCGGGCTGCAGCGAGAGCGCGTCGAGCAGGTGCGCCAGCACTTCGATCGGTCCGGTCTCGTCGCCATGCACACCGACCGAGAGCAGCACGGCGGCGCGCTGTTCCCGGCCGCCTGCGGCGGCCGCCCTGACCTGGAGGATGCCCGGCGCCGGCTCGCCGACAGCAAAACCGGCCGCCGCGAAGCGTGCGGCGACGGCGCTGAAATCCGCCTCGGCCAGCGCCCGCACCGCCGCCGGCAACTCAGGAACCGCGGCGCTGTCCTTTCCCGTTTCGATGCCGGCCATCTCAGGCCACCGCCGCCGTTGCCGCTTCCGACAAGGCCCAGACATCCAGCATTGTCTGCTCCAGGTCGGACGCCGGCGCATAAGCGGACAGGCCCAGCGTATTGGTCACCGCCTCGACCGCCTCGGCGGTGCTGGCGCCGCCGGCGGCGCGCAGCAGCACTTGCGCCAGCAGGCGTTGCTGGGTGCGGCGCAGCGCCTGCTGCGCGTAATTGCGCAACTGTTCCTGCGACTTGCTTTGCGGCGCCAGCTTCAGGCCGCGCTCCAGCGTATCGATGCCGGCCTGGCTGCGCAGGGCCATGCCGAGCCGCAGGAAGCCGGCCAGGTCCATGCCGGCCGGACGCGGCACCGACAGCGCGGCGAACAGGAAGGCCGCCACGGCTTCGATCGCGTCGACCGCCTTCCACGCCTGCACGAACGGGGTGCGCAACAGCGGCAGCGCTTCGCTGTCGTCTTCGGCGTTGGCCGGCGTCAGCATGGCCACCATCTCGGGCTGGCTGAACAGCCGCGCCAGTTCGTCGACGCCGGCGCTGCCGCCTTTCGAACCGGCCAGCTGTTCGGCGGGCACAGCCAGCACGCCATCGATGACGGCTTTTTGCAGCACGCGGGTGCGGCCGTCGACCTTCAGCGCGACGGCGCGCGGCACGTTCAGGGCGTCGGCGTCGAGCGCCTCGAACAGCGGCGCCAGGTTCAGCGCCGCCCAGGCCTGGCCCCAGGCGCGGATGACGTCGGCCTCGCCGACGCCGTGGGCGGCGGCCAGGTCGATGATCATCAATGGACCGCAGCGGTTCACCGTTTCATTGGCCAGCACGGTAGCCAGGATGGCGTTGGCCAGCGGGTGCGCCAGCGCCGGCCGCGTGGCCACCAGCGCCGCCGGGAAGTACGGTTTCAGCACCGTCTCGGCCCAGTTCTCTTGCGTCAGCGGCAGCGCCGACAGGATGCGTTTGTAGCGATTCTTGACGTTGGCGATGACCACCGCCAGTTCCGGCGTGGTCAGGCCGCGGCCGTCCTGCTTGCGGCGCGCCAGCTCGGCCACCGTCGGCAGTTGCTCGAGGTCGCGCGACAGGGCGCCCTCCTCTTCCAGGCTGGCGATCAGCGCGGCGTAGCCCTTCTGCACCGCCGTCTCGCCCTGCGCCTGCGCCTCGCGCACCAGCAGGCGCGTCTGCAGCGTATTGTCGCGCAAGACCAGGCGTTCGATGTCGCCGGTCATCTCGTCGAGCACGGCGTTGCGCTGCGCTTGCGTCAACTGGCCGGCGTTGACTTCGACGTCGAGCCAGATCTTGACGTTGACTTCGTGGTCGGAGCAATCCACGCCGGCCGAATTGTCGATCGCATCGGTAAAGATGCGCCCGCCCGCCAGCGCGAACTCGATGCGGCCGGCCTGGGTCGCGCCCAGGTTGCCGCCCTCGGCCACGACCTTGGCGCGCAACTGGCTGCCGTCGACGCGGATGTGGTCGTTGGCGCGGTCCTTGACTTGCGCCTGGGTCTCGGTCGAGGCCTTGACGTAGGTGCCGATGCCGCCGTTGTAAAACAGGTCGACCGGCGCCAGCAGGATGCGGTGCATCAGCGCTTCCGGCGCCAGGGAAGTCTCTTCGATGTCGAGCGCGGCGCGCACCTGCGGCGACAGCTCGATGCTGCGCGCCGAGCGCGGGTAGACGCCGCCGCCGGCCGAGATCAGCTCGCGATCGTAATCGTCCCACGAGGAGCGCGGCAGCGCGAACAGGCGCGCCCTTTCCGCGAACGAGACGGCGACGTCCGGCGCCGGGTCGAGGAAGATGTGGCGGTGGTCGAAGGCGGCCAGCAGTTTCAGCTGGCGCGACAGCAGCGCGCCGTTGCCGAAGACGTCGCCCGACATGTCGCCCACGCCGACCATGGTGATCGGCGTCGTGTTCAGGTCGTGGTCCATTTCATAGAAGTGGCGCTTGACCGCTTCCCAGGCGCCCTTGGCGGTGATGCCCAGTTTCTTGTGGTCGTAGCCGTTCGAGCCGCCCGAGGCGAAGGCGTCGCCGAGCCAGAAGCCGCGCTGCACGGCGATGCCGTTGGCGATGTCGGAAAAGGTCGCGGTGCCCTTGTCGGCGGCCACCACCAGGTAGGGGTCGGCGGCGTCGTAGCAGACCGTGTCGGCCGGGGCGACGATCTTGCCCAGCACGCGGTTGTCGGTCACTTCCAGCAGGCTGGAAATGAACAGGCGGTAGACGGCCTCGCCCTCGGCGGCGATGCGTTCGCGCACGGCGTCCTTGGGCATCATCTTGCAGACGAAACCGCCCTTGGCGCCGGCCGGCACGATGACGGCGTTCTTCACCATCTGCGCCTTGACCAGGCCCAGGATTTCGGTGCGGTAGTCTTCCATCCGGTCCGACCAGCGCAGGCCGCCGCGGGCGACCGGGCCGCCGCGCAGGTGCAAGCCCTCGAAGCGGCGCGAGAAGACAAAGATTTCGCGGTAGGGGCGCGGCTCCGGCACCAGCGCCAGGTGGCTGGTGTCGAACTTGAAGATGATCTTGTCGCCCTGCTGCCCGTTCTGGAAGTAGTTGGTGCGCAAGGTCGCCAGCATCAGGTCGGCGATCGCCGCCAGGATGGCTTCGCTGTCGGCGTGGTTGATCGAGGCCAGGCGCGCCTTGATCTCGAGCAGGGTCGCGCGCGCCGCTTCGCGCTGTTCCCGAGACTGGCGCGGATCGAAGCGCTGCAGGAAGGCGTCGACCAGGGCCTTGACGTGGGCCGGCTGCTTGCGCAGCGATTCGGCCATATAGCGCACCGAGAACTGGCTGCCGGTCTGGCGCCAGTAGCTGATGTAGGCGCGCACCAGTTGCACCTGGCGCATGCTGAGGCCGCCCTCGATGACCAGGCCGTTCAAGCGGCCGTCCTCGACTTCGTCGTTGAACAGGGCGGCGAAGAGTTCCTGCGCCACCGGCACCACCATCGTCTGCGCCAGCTTGGCCGCGCTCTCGGCGTCGACCGTCAGGCTGGTGACGAAACGGCGGCGGCCGTCGGCGCCGGCGGCCGAATACGATTGCTCGCGGCCGATGGCGACGCCGGCGTTGTGCAGCGCCGGCAAGATGGTCGACAGCGCCGGCACCCGGTCCACCGAATACAGGCGGATGGTGGTGGCGGCGCCGCTTTCCACGCCATTCTCGATGCGCACGGCGACCCGCTCCGGGTTGCCGTTGCGCAGGATGACGCCGAGGTCGCGGAAAGCCACCGCCGGCGCCGTCGCCGCCATGTAGTCGGGCGGCAGGTTGGCGCCCAGCTTGCGCAGCTCGGTGCGCAGCGGCGGGTCGAAGACGGCGTTGGCCAGTTCTTCATAGGCGTTGTGCCAGCCGTCCAGCACCGACAGCAGCGGCTGCTGGATGTCGCTTTCCAGGTCGAGCGGATAGCGCGCGGCGTGGGCGATCAGGTACAGGCGCGCCAGCGGGCCGTCGGCGACCAGGGTTTGCGAGCTGACGTGGCTGGCGCCGGAGCTGGCCTTCAGGGCCTTGGCCAGGGCGCCGGCCACGCTGGCGCTGTAGCGCTCGCGCGGCAGGTAGACCAGCACGTTCAGGTGGCGCGCATACACGTCGCGGCGCGCGAACACGCGGGCGCGCGGCTGCTTGTACAGGGACACCACCGAGCTGCATACCTGCGCCAGCCATTCGGGATCGGCTTCGAGCGCTTC
>DASYLQ010000529.1:0-3047 GCA_036009485.1 Janthinobacterium sp. | reverse complement strand
TATTCCGCCGGCGGCCGCGTGCCGGTGCTGCTGGCCGGCGAGATGACGGTCTGGGACAGCCTGGCGATCTGCGAATACCTGGCCGAGCAATTCCCAGAAAAGCATCTGTGGCCGCAGGACGTCGCGGCGCGCGCGACGGCGCGCTCGGTCTGCGCCGAAATGCATTCGGGCTTCGGCGGCCTGCGCAGCGCGATGTCGATGAATATCCGCGCCCGTTTCGGCGGCCGCGGCCGCAACGCCGCCTCGCAGGCCGACATCGGCCGCATCAGCGAGATCTGGGAAGAATGCCTGTCGCGCTTCGGCCACCACCAATTCCTGTTCGGCGACTTTTCCATCGCCGACGCCTTCTACGCCCCGGTGGTGATGCGCTTCCGCACCTACGGCGTGTCGCTGGCGCCGGCGCTGAACGCCTATTGCGAACGGGTGCTGGCGCATCCGGCCGTGGCGCGCTGGGTCGAGGAAGCGCTGGCCGAAACCGAAACGGCGCCCAAGCACGACGTGCTGCCGGATTGATCATGGAAATCTATGTCGTCGGCGGCGCGGTGCGCGACGAGCTGCTGGGGCTGCCGGTGAAGGACCGCGACCATGTCGTCGTCGGCGCCACCCCGGAAGAAATGGTCGCGCGCGGCTTCCGCCCGGTCGGCAAGGATTTTCCGGTCTTCCTGCACCCGCGCACGCAGGAAGAATATGCGCTGGCGCGCACCGAGCGCAAGACCGGCCCCGGCTACCACGGCTTCACCTTCCACACCGCGCCCGAAGTCACGCTGGAACAGGACCTGGTGCGGCGCGACCTGACCATCAACGCCATCGCCCGGGCCGAGGACGGCACGCTGTGTGACCCCTTCGGCGGCCAGGCCGACATCAAAAAACGCATTTTCCGCCACGTCTCGGCGGCCTTCGGCGAAGACCCGGTGCGCATCCTGCGCCTGGCGCGTTTCGCCGCCCGCTTCACCGATTTCAGCGTCGCCGCCGAAACCATGTATCTGATGCGCCAGATGGTGGCCGAGGGCGAGGCCGATGCGCTGGTGCCGGAGCGGGTCTGGCAAGAAGTGGCGCGCGGCCTGATGGAAGCGGCGCCTTCGCGCATGCTGACGGTGCTGCGCGATTGCGACGCGCTGGTGCGCATCATGCCCGAGCTGGACGCGCTGTGGGGCGTGCCGCAGCCGCCGCTGCACCATCCCGAAGTCGATACCGGCCTGCACATGCTGCTGGTGATCGACTACGCTGCCGAACGCGGCCACGAGCTGGCGGTGCGCTTCGCCGCCCTGATGCACGACCTGGGCAAGGGCGTGACGCCGCCCGAGCTGTGGCCCAGCCACCATGGCCACGAAGGCGCCGGCGTCAAGCTGATCGAACAATTGTGCCGGCGCCTGAAGGTGCCGAACGATTGCCGCGACCTGGCCGTGATGACGGCGCGCGAGCACGGCAATGTCAGCCGCGCCATGATGTTGCGGTCCAACACCATCGTCACCCTGTTCGAGCGTTGCGACGCCTTCCGCAAGCCGCAGCGCTTCGAGCAGATGCTGCTGGCGTCCGAATGCGATTTTCGCGGCCGCGGCGGGCCCGCCGACGGTTTCCGCACCAGGCCATATCCGCAGGCCGCGCATTTGCTGGCCGCGCTGGCGGCGGCGCGCGGCGTCAACGCCGGCGAGGTGGCGCAAAAGCTGGCCGGCGATCCGGCCCGGATTGCCGAGGCGGTGCACCGCGCGCGCGTGGCCGCCGTACAAGCCTTGCTGCCGGCGGCAAAGGACGAGGACGCCTGACGCCGGCAAGCCCGGCGTCAGGGCTACGGTGCCGATCGCCGAACTGGGCGTCTCGGTGCGAGGCCGATGCCTACCTGAAGCTGCCGCCGCCGAATCCGGCCAGCATGCTGCAGGACGCCATGCAGGAACAGCTGGCCACCTTCGACTACACGTTCAAGGCGCATACCCGGGCCGCCGTCAAATGGCTGGGCCGCCTGCCCGGCCGAAGTAGGCGCCGGCCGGACTCAGAGCAGGGGCAGGGGCAGGGCTGTGGTGTCCTTGATGCGCTGCAGGGCAAAACTCGACTTGACGTCCAGCACGGCCGGGTGGCGCAGCAGGGTTTCCATCATGAAGCGGGAAAAATGCTCCATGTCCTCCACGTGCACGCGCAACAGGTAATCCATCTCGCCCGTCATGGCGTAGCAAGCCACCACTTCGGGCCACTGCTCGACCGACAAGGCGAAGTCGGCGCGCGGCGAGTTGCCCGCCGCCGCCCCCAGCGCGCGGGCATTGCCCGGCGCCGCGCCGTCGCTGTGCTTTTCCAGCCGCACGTTGACATAGGCCAGCAAGCCCAGGCCGATCTTTTCCGGGTCCAGCAGCGCCACGTATTGACGGATCACACCGGCGTCTTCCAGCCGCTTGACGCGGCGCAGGCAGGGCGACGGCGACAGGCTGACCTGTTCGGCCACGTCCTGGTTCGAGAGGCGGCCGTCGGCCTGCAAAATGGACAGAATCTTGCGGTCGGTTTTGTCCAGCGTTATCTTGGTCATGAATCCCTCAATAATTGAATAATTACGCAATATTATTGCTCAAATTGATAGAAGGCATGGATGGTTTGGCATTTAATGCCGCTGTGCCAAGACTATACTTGGCCCTGACTGCCGAAATAATTCAGAGGAGACAGACATGAAATTCCAGCCCTGGGACAACCCGATGGGCACCGACGGCTTCGAATTCGTCGAATACGCGGCGCCCGATCCGAAGGCGCTCGGCGCCCTGTTTGAAAACATGGGTTTCAGCGCCATCGCGCGCCACCGCCACAAGGACGTGATCCTGTACCGCCAGGGCGACATCAACTTCATCATCAATGCCGAGCAGGATTCCTTCGCCCAGCGCTTCGCCCGCCAGCACGGCCCGTCGGTCTGCGCCATCGCCATCCGCGTCGACGACGCCGCCTTCGTCTACCGGCGCGCGCTGGAACTGGGCGCCTGGGGCTTCGACAACAAGAACGGCCCGATGGAATTGAACATCCCGGCCATCAAGGGCGTCGGCGATTCGCTGCTGTATTTCGTCGACCGCTGGCGC
>DASYLQ010000528.1:0-3022 GCA_036009485.1 Janthinobacterium sp. | reverse complement strand
CCCACAGCGTGCCGTCGGTCTTGATCGCCAGGCTATGCGATTTGCCGGCCGCAACGAAAAGCCAGTTGGTATCCTTGCCTACCTTCACAGGAATGGCGCGGTTGGTGGTGCTGCCGTCGCCCAGCTGGCCGTTCTGGTTCAGGCCCCAGGCCCACAGGGTGCCGTCGGCGCGCAGCCCGAGATTGTGGAATTCGCCGCTGGCGATCTGGGTCCAGGCCGTCGAGGCAGTGCTGTTGATCAGCGTCGGCGTCGTCTTGGCGACCGTGGTGCCGTCGCCCAATTGGCCATTCTGGTTGAAACCCCAGGCATACAGGGTGCCGTCGCTACGCCGCGCCAGCGTATGGGTGCTGCCGGCCGAGATGGCGGCCCATGGCCCGCGCACGGTCAGGCTGGTGCTGCCGCTCACCGTGCCGGACGTCGCCGTCACCGTTTCCACGCCCAGCGCGGTACCGGTGGCGATACCGGTGGCGGCGACAATGCTGGCGAAGTTGCCGGTGGTGGACCAGGTGACGCCGGTCTTCAAGGCCGCCGTCTTGCCGTCCGACGTGGTGCCGGTCGCGGTATATTGCTGGGTTGCGCCGACCGCCACCGTGGCGTTCGCCGGCGTGACCGCGATGGATACCAGGGTAGGCGTCGCCGGGGTTGCGGTTGTGGTGGTCGTTTCCGTGCCGCCGCCGCCGCCGCAGGCGGTCAGCACGGCAAACAACGGAATCAATGCGTAGCGGGAAAATTTAGCCAGGTTGTTGTTCATAATTGTCCAGTTGACGGGGCAAGCCAGGGCCAGCCGCTATTGTTGGCAATGCATATATTTGCGCTACAGCAATATTACACGTGGGCGCGCGAACTTGCCATCTTTCTATGAGTATAGCGATCGGGCGAGCATGCCGATCGCCGGAACAGAACGGCGTTTTCTGCGCAACTGGAGAAATGGGGAAAGGCGGGAAAGGGCGTAAAAAGGACGTAAAAACAGGGCGTAAAAACGGCGCGCCGGCGCACTGGGAAGAAATGCGCCGGCGGCGGAGGGGCTTATTTGCGGCCGTTGCGGCTGGCGCCGGCGGCGCCGTTGCGCGCCATGGTCCCGCTCTTGGCGGCGGGCGTCATGGCGGCCGGTTTGGCTTTGCTCTTGATCGTGGCCAGGATCGATGGCCGGACCTTGGTCTCCAGCGAGGCACGCGCGGTCAGGGAACCGGTCAGCGCATTCGCGCGCGCTCCCTGCTGCTGCGGCCGCGGGCCGGAGCGCGCTTTCTCGGCGACCCCGGGCGGCGCAGCGCGGCGCACATCCGCTCCGGCCCCGGCCTTGCCGCTCCCCTCGGACTGGTTCCAGGCCGGAATCAAATGCTTGTCGCCGTTGCCGATCAGGTCGGCACGGCCCATCGCCACCAGCGCCTCGCGCAAGATAGGCCAGTTTTCCGGATCCTGGTAGCGCAGGAAAGCCTTGTGGGTGCGCCTCACCTTGCCGCTGCGCGCCGTCTCGACCACTTCCGAATCGGCCGTCACCTTGCGCAGGGGATTCTTGCGCGTGTGGTACATCGTGGTGGCCATCGCCATCGGCGTCGGCATGAAGGTCTGCACCTGGTCCAGCTTGAAATTGTTTTTCTTTAGCCACAGCGCCAGGTTCAGCATGTCCAGGTCGGTCGTGCCCGGATGGGCGGCGATGAAATACGGGATCAGGTATTGCTTCTTGCCGGCTTCGAGCGAGAAGCGGTCGAACATTTCCTTGAACTCGTCGTAGGCGCCTATGCCCGGCTTCATCATCTTCGACAGCGTGTTTTCTTCCGTATGCTCGGGCGCGATCTTCAGCAAGCCGCCGACGTGGTGCGTCACCAATTCCTTCACGTACTCGGGCGAACGCACGGCCAGGTCGTAGCGCAGGCCTGAGCTGATCAGCACTTTCTTCACGCCCGGAATCGCGCGGGCCTTGCGGTACAGCGAGATCAGCTTGCTGTGGTCGGTGCCCAGGTTGACGCAGATCGACGGGTAGACGCAGGACAGGCGGCGGCAGGATTCCTCGATCTTCTTGTCCTTGCAGGCCAGCCGGTACATATTCGCGGTCGGGCCGCCCATGTCCGAGATGGTGCCGGTGAAACCCTTGGTCTTGTCGCGGATATGCTCGATCTCGCGCAGGATGGACGGTTCCGAACGGCTCTGGATGATGCGGCCCTCGTGCTCGGTGATCGAACAAAAGGTGCAGCCGCCGAAGCAGCCGCGCATGATGTTGACGGAAAAGCGGATCATTTCCCAGGCCGGGATGCGCGCCTTGCCATAGCTCGGATGCGGGGCGCGGGCATAGTTCATGTCGTAGACGCCGTCCATCTCGTCCATCGCCAGCGGCAGCGGCGGCGGGTTCAGCCAGACGTCGCGCTCGCCGTGCGCCTGCACCATCGCGCGCGCATTGCCGGGATTCGATTCCAGGTGGAACACGCGCGAGGCGTGGGCGTACATTACCGGGTCGTCCTTGACGACGTCGTAGGCCGGCAGGCGCACCACGGTCTTGTCGTTTTTTTCCTTGGCCATCGCCAGGCGCTCTTCACGCGACATGATGCGGATCGGCTTGATCACTTCCGGCGCCTTGGCGGCGTTGTCGGTGGCGCAGCTTTCCTTGCTTTCCGGCGCCATGAAATACGGGTCCGGATGGGCGTCGACCTTGCCCGGCACGTCGACCCGGGCCGAATTCTGCACGCCCCAGTCGGCGCCCGGCAGCCAGCCCGGCGCCACCATGAAGGCGGTGCCGCGCAGGTCGCGGATGTGTTTGATGTCCTCGCCGGCGGCCATGCGGTGGGTCAGGTCGACCAGCGCCCGTTCGGCGTTGCCGAAGATTAGCAGGTCGGCCTTGGAATCGGGCAGCACCGAGCGGCGCACCTTGTCCGACCAGTAATCGTAATGGGCGATGCGGCGCAGCGAGGCTTCGATGCTGCCGATGATGACCGGCACTTCCGGATACGCTTCGCGCGCGCGCTGGGCGTACACCGTCACGGTGCGGTCGGGGCGCTTGTTTGGCTCGCCGTTCGGGGTATAGGCGTCG
>DASYLQ010000527.1:0-8387 GCA_036009485.1 Janthinobacterium sp. | reverse complement strand
TAGTCGGCCACGCTGCCGCCGCTGTTGAAACGCTCGTCGACGATGATGGCGTCCTTGTCGGCTTGCGGGAAGAAGTAGCGCTTGAAGTAGGTATGGCCCTTGCCGGCGGTATCGGGCACGTAGACATAGGCGACCCGGCCGCCGGTGGCCGCGTTCACCTTGCGGATGTTCCCCTCGATCCAGTCGCGGTTGCGCAGCGCATCCTCGTTGGCGATCGGCACCACCGTGACGGTGCGCGATTTGCTGCCGTCCGGGTCCGGCCCGACCGTGATGTCGATCGCCTTGCCGGCGCTGTTTTCAAAGGCGCTGTACAGGTTCGTCGGCGGCAGCAGCGGCCGGCTTTCCACCGCCAGCAGGTATTCACCGGCCTTGACGTTCAAGCCCGGCTCGGTCAGCGGCGCGCGCAGTTCCGGGTTCCAGTTCAAGCCGCCGTAGACCTTTTTGAAGCGGTAATGGCCGTTGGCGATCTCGTAGTCGGCGCCCAGCAGGCCGCCCGGCACCGGCCGCGATTCAATGAAATTGTCGCCGCCGCCGCCGCGGTGGTGGCCGACCGCCAGCTCGCTGCACATCCACTGGATCAGCCGGTTCAAGTCGGCGCGGCTGGACAGTTCGGGCAGGAATTGCGCATATTTTTCGCGCATTTTCTTCCAGTCGACGCCATGCATGGCCGGGTCGTAGAAGTAGTCGCGGTTGATGCGCCAGGCTTCGTCGAAGATCTGCGTCCACTCGGCGCGCGGGTCGACCTTGACTTCGATCGCGTCGACCTTGATGCGGCCTTCGCCGGCCGGCAGCAGCTTGCCGGTGGCGGAACCCATGGCCCAGTTTTCCTTTTTCCGGTAGAGCAGCTTCTTGCCGTCGGCGGAGATGTCGAAATCGTCGGCGTCGGCCACCAGCGTCTCGGTCTTGCGCTCCTTCAGGTCGAAGCGCTGGATCGCCTTCTTGCCGTCGCTCTCGCGCAGGAAAAAGATTTGTCCGGCCAGGCCGGCCTCGAGGTCGAAGAATTGCGACGCCGGCACCGGCACGTCGACGATGCGGGTGGCGATGCCGTCGAAATCGATGCTGATCGGCGCCACCGGCGCCACCGTCACTTTCGGGTCGTCGCGGCCGGTCTTCGGATCGATCTTCGGCTCGTTCTTCGCCTCGGCCGCGTCGGGCTTGGCGGCATCCTTTTCGGCATCTTTTTTATCGCTGGCGGGCGTATCCCTGGCCGCGCCTTTTTCCTCGTCGCTTTCCTTGATCAGCGGCGACGGCAAGTCGTGCCGCAGCACCGCCAGCCAGATCGTCCGCGTCACCTGGTTGTCGGTGTTTTGCAGCGAGAACCAGTTATTGCTCGGGCCCGCATTCGTCGAGGCGAAGAAGTACAGGTATTTTCCGCTCTTGTCGAAGACCGGCTGGGCGACGTCGGACAAGCCGTCCGTCACCGCATACGATTTCTGCTGCTCCAGCGAATAGATGTAGGCGCTGCGGATATAGGTCATCGAATTGAGCGTGTAGGCGATCCAGCGCGAATCCGGCGCCCACGCCGCATGCAGGGTTTTCTGCACGCCGTAGAGCGGCTCGGAAGCGATCTTTTTGATGTTGCCGCTGGCGATGTCCAGCACATACATGGTCCAGGCATTGTCGGTGAAGGCGATCTTCCTGCTGTCCGGCGACCACTCGGCGCTGTCGTAGAAACCGGCGCCGTTCAGCTTGAATTTCCGTACCGCGCCCTTGCCGTCCTGGGCGCGGATGTGCAGCGCGTTTTCGCCCGATTCGTCGGAAAAATACGCCACCGAGCGGCCGTCCGGCGACCACACCGGATCGGTCTCGTGCACCGCCGCCGTCTGCGTCAGGTTGCGCACGTCGCCCTTGTCGGCCGGGATCGTGACGATCTCGCCGCGGAAGTCGAACGCCACGCGCGCGCCGGATGGCGAGATGGACGCGCTGCGGATGTATTTCGCGCCCTTGACCCAGCGCGGCCGCGACAGGCCAAGGTCGCTGCCGACGGCGATCGTCAGCTTGTGCGCCTGGCCGCTGGCCAGGTCGAGCGTGTGCAGATAGCCGGCCTGCTCGTAGACGATACGGCCGCCGGCCGCCGCCGCGTTCAGCACCGGGAAATCCGTATGGCGGGTCAGCTGGCGCAGCGCCTTCGATTTCAGGTTGTAGGCGAAAAGATTGAATTCGCCGTTGCGGTCGGAGCGGAAATAGACCGTGTCGCCGATCCAGATCGGGTCGACGTCGTTGGCGATGGCCGGCTGCGGGATCTTTTCCACCGACTTGTCGGCAAAGCTGAACAGCCAGAGGATCGAATGCGAGCCGCCGCGATAGCGCTTCCACTCCAGGAAGGCGGGCGAGAGCGGATTGTAGGCGACCCGCTTGCCGTCCGGCGAATAGGCGGCCCGCGCGGCGTTGGGGATCTCCAGTTCGGTCTCGACGCCGCCGTCGACCGGCACCGTGTACAGCTTGCGGTAGCGGTTGTTGAAGGCGGCGCGCGGCGAGGTGAACATGACGGACTTGCCGTCCGGCGAAAAGGCTTGCACCACGTCGGCGCCCGGATGGTAAGTCAGGCGCTTCGGCACGCCGCCTTCGGCCGGCACCACGTAGACGTCGGTATTGCCGTCGTAATTGGCGCTGAAGGCGATCAGTTTGCCGTCCGGCGAAAACACCGGGTTCGACTTGTCGCCGAGGTCCGAGGTCAGGCGCCGGGCGTCGCCGCCGTCAGGGTTGGCCAGCCACAGGTCGCCCGCATAAATGAAGGCGATGTGATCGGCCGACACGGCCGG
The DNA here is from genome assembly GCA_036009485.1 of Janthinobacterium sp. Classification (GTDB taxonomy): domain Bacteria; phylum Pseudomonadota; class Gammaproteobacteria; order Burkholderiales; family Burkholderiaceae_D; genus Janthinobacterium. The sequence goes on along the minus strand of DASYLQ010000527.1, from coordinate 5,625 downwards.
CTCGGTCAGCATGCGCGTGTCTTGGGTATTCGGCAGGGCGGAAGCGGTCAGGGACAGCAGCAGCGCGCCGAAGGCGGCGGCGGCGCAGAACAGGCGTGCGGTTTTCAATCGGCGTCTCACAGGGGCGGGTGGCATGGTTCGCAGAGTGTCTAAAAGTTCCACTCAGACAACTGCGTAATATACACCAAGCGACACACTCAACCGTCAAGCCTGAAACGCCCTTGCATACAATATTTTCAAGCTGCGGCCGGTGCCGCCGCAGCCAGCCTCAGTTCATTCAAACGCGCCGAGATAATCGATTTTGCCGACTTTCACGCCCTGGTTGCGCAAGATGCCGTGGGCTGTCGCAACATGGAAAAAGAAATTCGGCAGCCCGAACTGGAGCAGGTATTGGTCGCCGCTGAACACTTTCCTGGCCGCGCCAAACTTCATTTCGACCTCGCGCTGGGCGCTGCCGGTGTAATGCTCGGGGCCGACGCTGCCGATATACGCCATGGTGTTGGCTATGCGTTCCTGCAACTGCTCGAAGCTGCTTTCCTCATCCGGGAACTTGGGCGCCGCCACGCCGCTCAGGCGTTCGACCGAAGCCTTGGCCGTGTCGCTGCTGCGCTGGACCTGGCTGGCCAGCGCCAGCATGTCGGGCGCCAGGCGCGCGCCGAGCAAGGCATCGGCGGCGCCCCCATGTTCCACGACATGGGCTTGCGCCTTTTTCAATTCGGCGGACAGCACGCCCAGGCCGCGCAGAAAAACCGGGGCGGAAGCTTGATACATCGAGACGGACATGGCGGCTCCTTTCAGTTGGTCAAGACACGCGCATCCGGTGCGCGCCTGCGCCAAGTTTAACGGAATCGGCGCGGCCGTGTGCCTGCTCCGCCAGCGCGGCATTTTGCCGGGTGGCCTCGTCCATGCGGGCGATCGCCTGCTTGATTTGCCCGATCAGTGACGGACAATGAACTCGCCGGCCATCGCCGCGGTCAACGGGCGCCCATAACAATAGCCCTGGATTTCATCGCAGCCGAGATGGCGCAGGCATTCGCGCTGGGCCACCGTTTCGACACCCTCGCCGATGACGTCCAGACCCAGGCCATGGCCCAGCTGGATCGCCGCCTGCACCACGCTGACGTCGGCCGGTCCGCGTTCGAGCCGGGAAATGAAGGATTGGTCGAGCTTCAGGCGGTTGACCGGGAAGCGCGTCAGGTAGGACAGGCTGGAATAGCCGGTGCCGAAATCGTCGATGGCCAGCTTCAGGCCCAGCGCGCGCAAGTCCGTCAGCAAGGCGATCATGCGGTCGGCGCCCTCCATCACCATGCCCTCGGTGATTTCCAGCTCGATATGGCCGGGATCGACCTGGCTCTCGTTCAGCGTGGCCCTGAGCTTGGCCAGGAAATCCGGATGGCGGAACTGGCGCGGCGAGATATTCACCGCGATCAGCAATTTGCGGCCGCTTTGCTCATGCCATTTTTTCGCCTGGCGGCAGGCTTGGGCGAAGACCCAGTCGCCCAGTTCGACGATCAGGCCGGACTCCTCGGCGAGGGGGATGAATTCGCCCGGCGACACCAGCTTGCCCTGGTGGTGCCAGCGCAGCAGCGCCTCGAAACCGACCAACAGATTGCTTTCCAGATTTTGCTGCGGCTGGTAATGCAGTTCCAGTTCGCCGCGCCCGGCGGCGCGGCCCAGGGCCGCTTCCAGCACCAGGCGCTCGTTGGCCCTGGCGTTCAGCGCGAGCGAATACGCGACGAAACAGTCGCCGCCCTCCTGCTGCGCCGCGCACAGGGCGGCGTCCGCATTCTTGAGCAATTGCACCGGCTCGGCGCCATGGCGCGGATACTCGGCGGCGCCCAGGCTCAGGCTGGAAAATATCTCGTGGCGGTCGAGCTGAAAAGGCCGCCGCATCTCGCTGCGCAAGGCCGACAAGGCGTCCTGCAGCGCCGGCTGGCCGCCGGGCAGCTTATACAGGATCGCAATGTTGGCGCCATCCAGGCGGAACACCTCGCCCCCGTGGCGCTCGGCGATCTGCTGGATGCGCGACGTGATTTGCTGGATCATGGAGTCGCCCATTTCGTGGCCCAGGCCGCCGATGACGCGCTCGAAACGGTCTATGCGCCCCAGCACCACGGTATGCGGCGCCATCGCCAGCTTGCGCAGGCGCCCTTCGAAGGAGCGGCGGTGCGCCAGCCCGGTCAGCGGGTCGTGGTTGGCCTGGAAGGCCAGCCGGTCTTCCGAGCGGAAGCGCGCCCACACGTGGTACAGCATGAACAGTCCGGTCAGCAGGATGCCGCCGCTGTACAGGTAGACCATATTGCCGATGTGCAAAACACTGGCGCTGGTATTGTCTTCGGAGCGGTACAGCATGGTCTCAGCCTCGTGCTTGACGCCCTCCAGCTGCTGGCGTATTTCATTGATGCGCAGGTTGATATCGAATAGCGCCGCCTTGGCGGCGCGCGGGTTGGCGCCGCTGAACAAGGTATTTTTTTCAAAATAAAAAGCCAGCACCGCCAGTTGCCGGTAATCGCTATCCAGCTCATTCATCATCGGGCTGGGCGGGAGATTCTTTTGCAGGAAGGCGAAATGGGTCGCCATGTCTTTCTGCGTTTCCTGCTGCAATGTCAGGAAACGCTCGCGGTCGATCGATTCGGCAAAGTACTTGTTCATCGCCAGCTGGTGCTGCAGCAGGGCGTTTTCAAATTGCGACGCATGTTCGAGCACGACAACTTTTTCGCGCAACAGGGGCACCGCATCGGCCCGCACGTCTTGCGCGGTTTGCGTCATGAACCAGGACAGCGTGGCGCCGGCACTGATCAGCAAGGCCAGCAAGGCGTAAATGGCGAAGCGGTAAAGCTTGCTGAAATAAAGTTGGCCCAAGCTGGGCAGCTTCCCACTCTTGAATCGGAATGGGATCGATGGCATTACATTCGCGGTGCGCATATTTCTGGCGTTTTAGACGGCGGCAAGCAGGGTTAAAGGCGGCGCGGCGACTTCCAGGCGGAAGACACTGACCAGCCGGCGCAAATCCAGTGCCTGTTCCAGCAGGGACTGGGCGGCGGCGGCGGCTTCTTCCACCAGCCCGGCGTTTTGCTGGGTGACCAGATCGAGTTGCGAAATCGTCGTGTGGATCTGGGCGATGCCCTCGCTCTGCTCCTGGCTGGCGAGCGCGATGTCGCCGACGATGGCGCTGACGCTGTCGATGCGGGAAATGATGTCGCCCATATTGATGCCGGCCTCGCGCACCAGCTTGCTGCCGGCGTCGACCCGCTCGACCGAGCTGCCGATCAGCACCTTGATTTCGCGCGCCGCGGCGGCCGAGCGTTGCGCCAGGTTGCGCACTTCGCCGGCGACGACGGCAAAACCGCGGCCCTGCTCGCCGGCGCGGGCCGCTTCCACGGCGGCGTTCAGCGCCAGCATATTGGTCTGGAAGGCGATACCGTCGATCACGGCGGTGATGCCGGCGATTTTTTGCGCCGATGCGCTGATCGTGCTCATCGTTTCCACCACCTCGCCGACCAGCCTGCCGCCGGTGACCGCGGCTTCGGCGGCGAAGCTGGCCAGTTGCCTGGCTTGCAAGGCATGCCCGGCATTTTGCTGCACGGTCGCGGTCAGTTGCTCCATCGCCGAGGCGGCTTCCTCAAGCGCCCCCGCCTGCTGTTCCGTGCGCGAGGACAGGTCCAGGTTGCCGGAGACGATCTGGCCCGACGCCGTGCTGATGGCGTCGGCGCCGCCGCGCACCCTGCCGACGATCTGGAAGAGGCCGGACGTCATGTCTTTCAGCGAACGCAAGAGTTGGCCGGTTTCGTCCCTTGAATCGACAGGGATGCTTACCGCCAAGTTGCCTTGCGCAACCTCACGCGCGATCGTCACCGCGCCGGTCAGCGGCACGGTGATCGAGCGGGCCATGAAAACCACGACTGCCAGGCTCAGCAACACGGCCGCGGCAACGATGCCGAACAGGGTCTGGCGGGTCGAACGGTAAGCTTGATCGACGTCGGCGACGGCGGCATTGCTCTTTTCCATTTCCAGCGCGACCAGGGCCTTCAAGCCATCGCGCCATTTTTTTTGCGCCTGCCTGACTTCGTGCAGCAGCAACTCGACTGCCGCAGCCTTGTCCTCATCCAGGCTGGCATGTTCAACCCGGACAAACAGCGGCCGCACCACGCCTTCGCTGGCGGCGATCGCGCCGAACACGGCATTCTCGCGCGCGTCGACGGCTGCCAGCATGCCGGCCAGCTTGGCCGCCGCGTCCCGGTATTCCTGTTCCGCCTGGCGGATGCGCTGCACGTCCGCTTCCATTTGCTGTCTATCCGTCTGCAAGACCAGGTTGCGCAGGAAGATCGCTTCGTCGTTGACCGCATCCAGCATGGACGTGGCCAGGTTCAACTTGATATCGTTGCCGTAGACGATGCCGTTTAACTTATTCTGGAGCTGGCTCATGCGCTCCAGGCTGAATGCCGAAACCAGTAATAACAACAGTAGGAGCAAGCCGAAGCCCAGGCCCAGGCGTTTACCGATTTGTATGTTTTTCATCTCTTATCGCAAATACTATTCGACAATTTGTAAGCAGGAAATTACAATTGCGAAACATTACTTTACAAACGTTCGCATTACCTGAATTGCCGCTATCGTGAGGGAATTCGAGACGAAAAAATGTCAGGCCATCCTGATTTTTGCGTCAGGATTTCCTTACTACAGCTAACGGAAAGTTAAGTTGCCTACTCGCTGACTACTCGCTGACTACTCGATCAGGCGCTGGGCGAGGGCATAACGCACCAGTTGTGCGTTATTCACGAAATTCATCTTTTGCATCAGCCTGGCCTTGTGGGTGCTGACGGTCTTGTTGCTGATGACCAGCTCCTCGGCAATTTCATTGACGCTGTGGCCGTGCGCCAGCATATTAAAAATCTCGAATTCCCGGTCCGACAGCAATTCGTGCAATATACGTTGCGCGGAGTTTTCCACGTCGAAAGCCATTTGTTCGGCCAGGCGCGGATCGATGAAGCGGCCGCCGGCGGCGACCCGGGTAACGGCCGCGATCAGCGTCTTGGGATCATTATCCTTGGTCAGATAACCGGCCGCGCCGGCGCCCAGCGCGCGCCGCGCCACCTGCAATTCGCTATGCGTGCTGAGCACCAGAACGGGCGGGCAGTTTTCCTGCAGGCGCATATGGCTGATCAGGTTGGGGCCGCTAATGCCGGGCATCGACATGTCCAGCAATACCAGGTCGACCTCGACCCGGCGCAAGGTCTCGAGTGCCTGGGCGCCGCCGCACGCTTCGGCCACGACCGTGACGCTGTCGACCAGCGCAAACAGTTGTTTCAGTCCTTCACGCATCAGGGCGTGGTCGTCGACGAGCAGGATGCGTATCATTCGCTTGATGGAATCGAGTGGATGGGAATAGAAACCTGGACCAGGGTGCCCCGGCCCGGCGCCGCGCAGATGTCGACCTTGCCGCCCAACATCAGGGCGCGCTCGCGCATGCCGACCAGGCCGAAGGAAGCCGGCTTTTTGACGGCGAGATCGAAGCCGGCGCCATTGTCCTTCACTTCCAGCAGATAAGCACCCTCCTGGCGCCTGAAGATGACCTCCACTTCCGTCGCGCCGGCATGCCTGGCCACATTCCTCAGCGCTTCCTGG
>DASYLQ010000526.1:0-11430 GCA_036009485.1 Janthinobacterium sp. | reverse complement strand
GGTTCACGGCCGTGTCCGATTGGAGGCCACCGCCCTGCAAGGTCTGCAGCTTGGCGTTGAGGGTGTTGTAGGCGCTGGCCAGGCTGGCGACATTGCTGGCGATCTGGCTTGAATCCTGGGCCACGGTCAGCGTCGTCGAACCCGTGCCGCTCAGCGCCAGGGTGGTGCCGGCGATTGCTCCGCCGACGCTGTTGGTCGGGCTGCTCACCTGCTTGCCGTCGACTGTCAGCACGGCGTCCTGGGCGGCCGCGGTCTGCGTCATGCCTTTGCCGCCGGCCGGATCGTAAGCCATCAAACCCTGTATCGAGGCGTCGCCGCTGACGCTGATGCTCATGCCGTTGGCGGCGCCGCTGGCGCCGACGATGGTCAGCGCATAGCCGCCGCTGCCCTGCACCACCTGGGCATTGACGCCGGCCGCCTGCAAGGCGCCGGCGATGCCTTGCAAACTATTGTTGGTGTTATTAATGGTGATGCTCTGGCTGGCGCCGGAAGCGCTGGCGATCTTGATGACGGTCGATGCACCGCTGCCGATCGCGCTGGTCGGCGACGCCTGGACGGCGCTGCTGAGCGCCTGGCCCTGCGCCAGTTGCTGCACGTCGACGGTATGGCTGCCGGTGGCGGCCTGGTCGCTGGTGGTCGCGCTCAGGATGCCGCTGGCGGACGAGGTGGCGGCCATGGACAGGCCGGCGCCGGCGAGCGACTGGGCGACGGACTGGAAATCGGCCAGCGCGCTTTGCAACTGGCCCAGCGCCGAGATCGTGGTCTGGTCTGCGGTCAGTGAGTTGTTCAGCTTGGTCACGCCGGCGCTTTGCGAGGTCATCACCTGCTCGACCTTGTTATACACATCGGACGACAGCGTCGATGTGCTGCTCGTCGTCGTAGCGCTGCTGGCGGGAATGCTGCTGGTGGAGGTAACCATATATTTGCGCGTCCATGTTCAAGATGTCGATACGGCATGCGAAGGGGCCGAAAGCGCGGGCGCCAGGGTCGCCCGGGCTCGCCTTCCCGATGATTATCCACGCTTGCCGAAAAACCAAACCATCGATCAGGCCGGCATTCCTCCCGGTATTCCTCCCTTATATCGGCATTTATCGCCGCCAACTTTAGAGCACCTGACAAAACCTGCCGGGTGGCTCCTATTGATGCTCGCGCAAGCGGTTGAAGGCTTCATCGATGCGCTCGACGGCGATGATGGTCATGCCCTCGATGGCTTGCTTGGGCGCATTCGATTTCGGGATCATCGCCAGCGAAAAGCCCAGCTTGGCCGCCTCGCGCAAGCGTTCCTGGCCGCGCGGCGCCGGGCGGATTTCCCCGGCCAGGCCGACTTCGCCAAACACCACCAGCCCGCGCGGCAAGGCCTTGTTGCGCATCGAAGAGTTAATCGCCAGCAACACCGCCAGGTCGGCGGCCGGCTCGGTGATCTTCACGCCGCCGACGGCATTGATGAAGACGTCCTGGTCGAAAGCGGCGATGCCGGCGTGGCGGTGCAGCACCGCCAGCAGCATCGCCAGCCTGTTTTGCTCCAGCCCGACCGACAGGCGGCGCGCGTTCGGCAAGTGGCTGGTGTCGACCAGGGCCTGTATCTCCACCAGCAAGGGACGGGTGCCCTCCTGGGTCACCATCACACAAGAGCCGGGCACCTGGTTGTCGTGCTGCGACAGGAACAGCGCCGACGGGTTCGACACGCCCTTCAAGCCTTTTTCCGTCATCGCAAACACGCCCAGCTCGTTGACGGCGCCGAAACGGTTCTTGATCGCCCGCACCAGGCGGAAGCTGGAATGGGCGTCGCCCTCGAAATACAGCACGGTATCGACGATATGCTCGAGCACGCGCGGCCCGGCCAGCGCGCCTTCCTTGGTGACGTGGCCGACCAGGATGATGGTGATGCCGGTCTGCTTGGCCACCCGGGTCAATTGGGCGGCGCACTCGCGCACCTGGGCCACCGAGCCGGGCGCCGAGCCCAGCGCGTCCGAATACACGGTCTGGATCGAGTCGATGACCGCCACTTCCGGTTTCAGGTCGGCCAGGGTATGCAGGATTTTTTCCAGCTGGATCTCGGCCTGCAGCTTCAGTTCGCGGGCGTCGATGAGCAGGCGCTTGGCGCGCAGCGCGATCTGGGCGCCGGATTCCTCGCCGCTGACGTACAGCACGCTCTTGGCGTGCGAGAGATTCGCCAGCGCCTGCAGCAGCAGGGTCGACTTGCCGATGCCGGGATCGCCACCGATCAGCACCACGCCGCCGGCCACCAGGCCGCCGCCCAGCACGCGGTCGAATTCCTCGATGCCGGTGCCGAAGCGCGGCACGTCGATGGCGTCGATGTCGGCCAGCGACAGCACCGGCGCGGTCTGCGCCAGCGACTGGTGCTGATGGTTCGAATAACGGTTCGCGCCGGCCGGCTCGACGATGCTTTCGACCAGGGTGTTCCATTGCTGGCAAGAGGAACACTGTCCGGTCCACTTGTTGCTGATGGCACCGCATTCGGTACAGCTGTAATTGGTTTTTGCTTTGGCCATGAGGGGGATACGGATTCCGGTCAGAAAGTACGACGTCGCGCCTGGAGGACGAAGCGTCTGCAAGGCGCTATTTTACCGGAGACGGGCGCGCAGCGAGCCGGTCAAAATCTTGGGAAACCCGGCCAATCGTGGTATAAAGCAAGCCACATATGATTTCAGGTTCTCTAGAATGAAGCGTGGTTTTTACACCATCATGGCAGCGCAGTTCTTTTCTTCGCTGGCAGATAACGCCCTCTTTTTCGTCGCCATCGATTTGCTGACTTCCATGCATGCGCCAGGCTGGGTGACGCCGCTGCTGAAATTGTCTTTCCTGCTGTTCTATGTCTTGCTGGCCGCCTTTGTCGGCGCCTTCGCCGACGCCTTGCCCAAGGGCCGCGTCATGCTGATCGCCAACGTCATCAAGATCCTCGGTTGTTGCCTGCTGTTCGCCAACGTCCACCCGCTGCTGGCCTACGCCGTGGTCGGTTTCGGCGCGGCGGTGTACTCGCCGGCCAAGTACGGCATCCTGACCGAATTGTTGCCGCCCGAGAAACTGGTCGCCGCGAATGGCTGGATCGAAGGCTTGACCGTGCTGTCGATCATCTTCGGCACCGTGCTCGGCGGCGCGCTGATCAGCACCCGCACCTCGACCTTCCTGCTCGGCTTCGACGTGCCCTTCGTCGACACCGGCATCGACACGCCGGTTGAAGCGGCCCTGACGGTGCTGGTCTGCATCTATGCGCTGGCGACCCTGTTCAACCTGAGAATCCCCGATACCGGCTGCGCCTATCCGCACCAGGAACGCAATCCGCTCAAGCTGATCAGCGACTTTTCCAACTGTTATTCGATCCTGTGGAAAGACAAGCTGGGCCAGATCACCCTCGGCGTCACCACCCTCTTCTGGGGCGTGGCCCAGACGCTGCAACTGGTGGTGCTGCAATGGGCCCAGGAATCGCTGAAGATGCCGCTGGACAAGGCGACCACCCTGGTCGGCGTCGTCGCCATCGGCGTCTCGATCGGCGCGGCGATGTCGGCGCGTTTGGTGTCGCTGAAGAAATCCCTTACCGTTATTCCGCTGGGCATCATCATGGGCTTCATCGTCATTTCCATGACCGTGGTGCACACGGTGTACATCGCCTACCCGCTGCTGATCCTGATCGGCGCGCTGTCGGGTTATTTCGTGGTGCCGATGAATGCACTACTGCAACACCGCGGCTACGTGCTGATGAGCGCCGGCCATTCGATCGCCGTGCAGAATTTCAACGAAAACCTGTCGATCCTGACGATGATGGCGGTGTATAGCCTGATGCTGAAGGTGCACCTGAACCTGGACATCATCATCGTGCTGTTCGGCATGTTCGTCTCCGGCACCATGTACTCGATCCTGCGCCGGCATGTCGCCAACCAGCGCGAACACGATTCTCTTTCCCTCATCGGCGAACACAAGCACTGAGTCCCGAGGTTCCGGGCGTTTCGGCAAGGGCTATCTCAGGATGGCAGCGTACCCGCCAGCCTGCGCGCGGCGGCCTGTTGCAGCCAGTCGTCGGGGACGATGAAACCGCGTTCGCGCTCGACCAGCCAGCCGCCGTTTTCATCCACCAGCGCCACCAGCACCGGCGTCGCCTGAACGGCGAAACGCTCGGCCAGCGCCGCCCGCAGCCCGGCGCGATCGAACACTTCCATACTGCCGCCGGCAGCCTTCAGCGGCGCCAGCCAGAGCATGCGCGGCATGATGACAAAACCTTCGCCGGCGACCTTGTCCACCTGTTCCAGCGTGCTCCAGAAACCGCGGTTGTGCTGCGCGGCGATGCCGTCCATGCGCGGCGCCGCACCGTCCGGATAAAACAACCAGCCCTTGACCAGCGCCTGCGCGCCGGCTACCGCTTGCGGCAGCAGGCTTTGGGCCGCCGGATGGCGCGCCAGGGCCAGTTGCTTGTCGAGGATCTTGCGCATCTTGACGCCCAGCGTATCGGCCAGGTTCGGCCCGACCAGGCGGTTGAAGCCGCCCTGCCCGGCAGCATCGTGATCATCGGGCGCGCCGGCCAGCAGATAGAATTTGGTGGCGAATTCCCAATGCAGCAACTGGCCGCCGCGGCGCAGCAGGAAATCGAATTCGCCGACCGTGTCGTTGCGGTTGGCCCGCACCTGCAGGCCGTGGGCAAACAGCCAGCCTTGCCGGCCGAAATAAAAAGCCAGCAGCTTTTCCGCGTACAAGCCGAGACGGGAATAAAAACGCCCGCCGAGGGCAGCCTCCAAGGGCGCGGCATCGCGCTCCAGGGCGGCCAGCCAGTCCGCGGTGCCGGGGTCCGGCGCGGCCAGGCTGGCGATGCGCCCATCCCACAGCGCCGACGCCGGATCGAGCAAGTCCGGCGCATCCAGCAGCCAGGCCAGCGCGCGCACATGCGGCCGCGTCAAATGGCCCCAGCGGCGCTCGAATTGCGCCTGGAATTTCTCCGTGTAATCGTCAGGCGGCGTCGCCATGCGCATTTCTGGCAAGCCCAGGAGCGCCCCTGGCCTGGCCGTCGTCCTGATGCAGAGAGCCTTCGCCATGCGCGCTGTTGGCCAGGCACAGATCGGCCCAGGCCCTGGCCTTGTTGTCGCCCTGGCGCAGCAGATCCTCGGGATGATAGGTCGCCGCCACGGCGACCTGGCCGAGACGGTGCAGCGTGCCGCGCGAGGCCGGGGCCGCGCCGCCCAGCAAGCCTTTCAGGGCCGCCTGGCCCAGGGTGACGATGGTCCTTCCCTGCGTCAGCGCCAATTCGCGCTCAAGATAGGGACGGCAAGCCGCCATTTCCTCGGGCGCCGGGGCGCGCTCGGCGCCGTCCGGACCTTGCGGCCGGCATTTGACCAGATTGGTCACGTAGACGTCTTTATCCGTGCCGCGGCCGGCCGCCAGCAGCATGTTGTCGAGCAGTTTGCCAGCCTCGCCGGAAATGGCCCGGCCCTCCTTCTCGTCGGCCCGGCCCGGCGCGGCGCCGACCACCAGCCAGGCGGCGGCCTTGTCGCCGCGGCCAAAGACGACACTCTTGCGGCTGCGGCTCAAGGCGCAGCGCGTGCATCTGGCGGCGGCCGCCTTCAGCTGCGCCCAGTCCATGGCGGCGATGGCGGCGGCGCTGACCGGCACCGGCGCGGCGGGCGCGGGCGCGTCATCGAACCAGGCGGTCGATGTCTCGTCCGGGTCGGGTAAAGCAGCGGGCATGACGGGAGCGTCGAACGGCGCCGGCGGCGCATCCTGCGCATCCCCATCCGTTTCAGCCGTGGCCTCGGGCGGCGCCGCATGCCGCAAGCGCCACAAGGGCCCCACGCCCATCTCTTGCAGGAATACCGCGCTGCGGCCGGAGCCCTGGTTGCCCTGGTTCATATGGCGATCCGCATCACGATGGCGTCTTCGCGCTGCTGGTTGGCGGCCGGGTAATAGCCCTTGCGCCGGCCGATTTGCGCGAAACCATAACGCCGGTAAATCTCCAGCGCGCGCAGGTTGGACGGCCGCACTTCCAGCAAGACCGATTCCATGCCCAGGCCGCGGGCGCAGGCGACCGCCTGATTCAGCAGGAAGCGCCCCAGTCCCTGGCCCTGGATGCCGGCGCCGACGGCGACGTTCAGCAAATGCGCCTCGTCGACCATGGCCATCAGCAGGAAATAACCGAGCAGGTAGCCGCCCTGGTCGCGCAGCACCCAGGCCTGGTAGCCGCTGACCAGCGAATCGAGAAAATTACCGCGGCTCCAGGGATGCGGATACACGCTCTCCTCCAGCGCCACCACGTCGTCGAGGTCGGCTTCGCTCATCGGTTCGTAGTTCAGCCGGGCCAGATCCCATACCTGCTTCATAAGCCAGCCTCCGCGGCCGCCTTTGCGGTTTGCATGTCCAGCCGTTCGGCGCTGGTAAAGGCGATCTTGTTGCGCAAGTACAGGGGCTGGGCCTGGGCGGCCGACACGAAGCGGCCGGCGGCGAAAGCGATACGCGCCAGTTGCCCGACCTGCAGCGCGTGCGGCATGATGTCCGCACGCGCTGCGGCGGCAAAAGCCTGCCCCTCGAAAGCGGCGGCGTAGGCCGACAAACCATTGCCGCAGGCGGTGACGGCGCCCGAGGGCTGCACCGCGTCCGGCGCCGACAAGGCCGGCGCCAGCACGGCGGCGGGTTCGGCGACGCCGGCGGCGGCGTCAAAACGGTATTGCGCCCAATATACCTCGCCCATGCGCGCATCCAGCACGGCCAGGACATCGGCGGCGCCGGTGTCCTGGCGACAGGCCAGCGCCATCGCTTCCAGCGTGACCACCGGCACCACCGGCAAGCCGGCGCCGAAGGCCAGGCCCTGGGCGATGCCGCAGGCGGTGCGCACGCCGGTGAACGATCCGGGTCCGCAGCCGTAGGCGATGGCGTCGCAATCGGCCAGCGCGATGCCGGCCTCGGCAAGCAGGCTTTGCACCATCGGCAAAATGGCTTGCGAATGCGTGCGCACGCCGGACGAACCGCTGCTGTGGACGGCGCCGCCGCGCAACAGGGCGCAGGAAGCCAGTTCGGACGAAGTTTCAATGGCGAGTATGGTAGGCATAAGGCGTATTTTAACCCGGCGCACCGCAACGGCCCAGCGCCGGCGCCCCCGTGTTAAGAACCGGAAAGGTGCGGCGGGGGTAGAATACGCGCTTATCGGCGCGGACTGCGCCATTTGGCACGACGATCATGCACAGTGTGACCCTGAATAACGACAATCGCGGCGAGGTGGCCGCGGCGCTGGCCGGAGAACGCTGGGTCGTCGCCTGCCTGTGCGCCGGCTGGTGCGGCACCTGCACCGGCTACCGCAGCACCTTCGAGGAACTGGCCGCGCGCCACCCCGACAAATTCTTCCTGTGGATAGACATCGAGGACCAGGCCGCGGTGGTCGGCGAACTGGATATCGAGAACTTCCCCACCCTGCTGATCCAGCGCGCCGAAACGGTGGCGTTCTTCGGCACCATGCTGCCCGACCCCGGCCTGGCGCACCGCCTGGTGCTGGCCCAGGCGGCGCACAGCGACGCCGAAATGGCGGCGCTGGCGCAATCGAGCGAAGAGCGCCGCCAGTGGCAGCGCGATTCGAATCTGCGCACTTTGCTGCGGGCGGCGCTGGAATAGCTGCGAGCCGTGCTCGATTGGCTGCGGGCCGGCCAGCGCCGGCTCAAGACTGCGCGATTTCCGCCGCACCCGCAAGGGCAACAGGACGCCAGCGCTGCAGCACCTGGTCCGGCATCTCCGGCCGGCTATAAAAATATCCTTGCGCCAGCTTGCAGCCGTGGCGCAGCAGGAAGTCGGCCTGGTCCTGCGTCTCGACGCCCTCGGCGATGACCGACAGGTTCAGGCTCTTGCCGAGCTGGATGATGGCGATGGCGATCGCCTCGTCGTTGACGTCGGTGGAGATATCCTTGATGAAGGAGCGGTCGATCTTCAGCGTCTGCACCGGCAACTGCTTCAGATAGGCCAGCGAGGAATAGCCGGTGCCGAAATCGTCGATCGCCAGTCCGACGCCGATCGAATGCAGGTCGTTGATGAAGACCATGGCGTCGCCGGTGTTCATGATCACCGATTCCGTCACTTCCAGCTGCAGGCGGTGCGGCTCCAGCCCGGTCTCCTTGAGGATTTCGGCGACCATGGCGACGATGCTGCCGCGCTCGAACTGCTTGACCGAGACGTTGACGGCGATCTTGGGCACCGCCAGGCCGGCCTGCTGCCAGCGCATCATCTGGCGGCAGGATTCATACAGCACCCACTGGCCGAGCTGGTTGATGTAGCCGGTATCCTCGGCCAGCGGAATGAAGCGCGCCGGCGGGATCAGGCCCAGTTCCGGATGGTTCCAGCGCACCAGCGCCTCGACGCCGATCAGGCGTCCGGTGTCGATCTCCACCTGCGGCTGGAAATTCAGGAACACCTCGTTCTTTTCGATCGAGCGGCGCAGGAAGGTTTCCAGGCGCAAGCGTTCGACGCCCTCGCCCGTCATCGAGGGCGCGTAGAAACGGTAGCCGTTGCGGCCGCGCGCCTTGGCCTGGTACATCGCCACGTCGGCATTCCGGATCAGCATGTTCAAGTCGGTGGCGTCGTTCGGGAACAGGCTGATGCCGACGCTGCAGGTGACGAACAGTTCGTGGCCGGCGACCAGGAAAGGCTGTTCGAACATCGTCATCAGTTTTTCCGCCACCAGGCTGGCGCCGTACTGGCCGTCGATATTTTCCAGTAGCAAGATGAATTCGTCGCCGCCCAGGCGCGCCAGCGTGTCGCCTTCGCGCAGGCGCGCCGACAGCTCGCTGGCGACCAGCTTCAGCAACTCGTCGCCGATATGGTGGCCGAGTGTGTCGTTGACGGTCTTGAAGCGGTCCAGGTCGATGAACAGGATAGCCAGCTGTTCATTCTCGCGGCCGGCGCGCTGCAATGCGTGCAGCAGGCGGTCGTGGAACAGCAGGCGGTTCGGCAGCGCCGTCAGCGGGTCGTGATGGGCCATGTGGTCGAGCTTTTCCTGCGACTGCTTGACCACCGTGATGTCGCTGAAGACGCCGACGTAATGGGTGTTGAAGCCCTTCGTGTCGCGCACTGCGCTGATGGTCAGCCACTCCAGGTAGACCTCGCCGTTCTTGCGCAGGTTCCACAGCTCGCCGCACCAAAAGCCGGTCTTTACCAGCTCGCTCCACAGCGTTTCGTAAAAATGCTCGTCGTGGCGGCCGGAGCGCGTCAGCGTCGACGCCTGGCCGACCGCCTCGGCCTCGCTATAGCCGGTGATCTGGGTAAAGGCCGGGTTGACCGCGACGATGGTGCGGTGCGCATCGATGACCATCACGCCGTCGGCGATATGCTCGAGCACCGTGGCCGACAGGCGCAGCTTTTCCTCGGCTTCCTTGCGCGCCGTGATGTCGGCATACACCCAGATGCTGCCTTCGGACGGACGCTGGGCATCCAGCGCGCAGCCGCTGACCAGGGCCCAGAACAGGCTGCCGTCCCTGCGCCGGTACTGCAGTTCCTCGCTGAAATATCCGCCGCCCGACAGGTTGGGATACTGGCGCTCGCCGGCGCCCTCGAAATCGGCGGCGTTCGGGTAGACGATCGCGATGGACGAGCCGGCCATGGCGCCGGGCGCATAGCCGAACAGTTCTTCGCAGCGGCGGTTGACCGAGATGATGCGGCGGTGGCGCACGAACATCACGCCGAACATGACGTTGTCGAGGATCGCGCTTTGCTCGGTCAGCAAGCCTTCGATGCGCATTTCATGGTGCTTGCGCTGGCTGATGTCGGCAATGATGCCGTCGACCCAGGGTGTGGTGTCGCGCTCGTTGGCCTGCGGCTGGCCGTTCTCGGCAACCCAGCGCTCGGTGCCGCTGGCGTCGATGATGCGGTATTCGACTTCATACGGCTTGCGCTCGAGGATAGCCTGCGAAACGACGCGGCGCTGCATCTTGCGGTCTTCCGGGCAGATCAGGTTGGCCCAGGAATGGGTGGTGCTGCGCATGAACTGCGCCGCCGGATAGCCGGAGATATCCTCGATGGCGTCGCTGACGAATTCGATCGGGCCGTCGGGACGGTAGCGGAATACGGCGCCCGGCACCTGCGTGACGATGGTGCGGAAGCGCTCCTCGCGCTGGCCGATATCCTCGAACAGCTGCTTGATGGCGACACGCATGCGTTCCAGCTGGCGGCTCAGGCGTCCCAGTTCGTCGTTGCTGCCGAGGTTAAGCGCGGTTTCGAAATCGCCGCGCGACAGACGGTCGGAAAAGCGCATCAGCTTGCGCAGCGGTTTCAGCAGGCGGCGGTTGAGGAACAGCACGATCAGCATCAGCGACACGGCCAGCTGACCGGCCAGCACGAAGATATACGAACGCTGTTTTTCGCGCAATTCCTGCTGGCTGCGGGCATCGTCCATCTGCACCATGATGCGGCCGATGCGCTCGCCGCGCACCAGGATTTCGCGCTCGGCGCTGTAGACATTGCCGATAGGCCGCTGCGGCGCCTGCACATTCATGAACTGGGTGTCGGACTGGCCGCTGACCTGCACCTGCAGCACGGAGGGGTCGCGCATCACCGATTCGACCAGCGAATGGGCCGACTCGGCGTTCAGGTTCCACAGCGATTCCTGCAAGCCCAGCGCGAGGATGTCGGCGTTGCGCTGCAGCGCCTCGTTCAGCGCCGTCTTGGCCGACTGCTGCTCGTGCACGCCGATCAGCAGGTAACTGCCAATGATGGCCGGGATCACCAGGCCGCCGAAGACCACCGCCAGCAGCGCGCCATAGATCGACACCCCATACAACGCCCCCAGCCGGGAATGGAGTCTGCGATAGAGTCTGGTCATGCGAAGGCTGCGCATGGGCGCGCCGGATCGGTGATATGCATCGTCGAGAACTGGTTCGTGTAGCGATCGGGTAAACATTAGCGAGGGATATCCGCTTCGCGGCGGAAGCAATACATTTTCCAGTAGGAATTATGCACGTAAATGCGTGCAAAAGTCATCCGGCGTGCGTGTCACAATGGCGGCAACAGCGCAAAGCCGAGCAAAAACCACACAAGCTTGCTATTATCGCCGGACTTTTAAGAAGGAAACATCATGACCCTATCCATTTATTCCGCTTCCATTCCCGTTTTCAGGCAGATCCTGGGCGCCCTCGCGGCGATTCTGGAGAAGGCCGAAGCCCACGCGACGGAAAAGCGCATCGCCCCGGAAGCGCTGCTGCAATTCCGCCTGTACCCGGACATGCTGCCGTTCACGCGCCAGGTGCAGATCGCCTGCGACTTCGCCAAGGGCGCCGCGGCGCGCTTGGGCGGCCAGCCGGTGCCGCCGTATGAAGATACGGAAAAAACCTTTGCCGAGTTAAAAGAGCGCATCGCCAAGACCCTGGCGTTCATCGACAGCGTGGCGCAGGCCGACATCGAAGGCAGCGAAGAGCGCGCCATCACCACCGGCAGCGGCGAAAAGACCCGCCACTTCAC
>DASYLQ010000525.1:0-1807 GCA_036009485.1 Janthinobacterium sp. | reverse complement strand
AACGGCGCCAGCAATTTCACCAAGGCGGGTTCGGCCGTCACCGCCACCGTCGACAGCAACGGCAACCTGAGCATCGTCTCCAACCTGTACGGCTCGGCGTCGAACATTCTCATTTCCGACGGCACCGGCAGTTCCGCTTCCGCACTGTTCGGCGGCGCCACACCGACGGCCGGGGTCGACGTGGCCGGCACCATCGGCGGCTTTTCCGCCGTTGGCTCGGGCCAGACCCTGACCGGCGGCGCCGGCGCCGCGGTCGCCGGCCTGGCGATCAAGATCACGGGCGGCACCACCGGCGCCCGCGGTTCGGTCGGTTTTTCGCAGGGATATGCCTATCAGCTCAATAACCTCGCCACCAGCTACCTGGGCAGCAGCGGCAATATCACCGCGGAACAGAATGGCATCAATGCCTCGATCAGCGACGTCAACAAGCAGATCACCGACTTCAACGCCCAGTTGGTCTTGATCAAGGCCAACTATACGGCCCAGTACACCGCGCTCGACACCACTGTGGCCAGCCTGAATACGACGTCGTCGTTCCTGACGGAGCAGTTCGCCGCACTGGCAGCATAATAAGCCGCAGATCATTTACAGGAGAGAATAATGTTTGGAACCAGGCAAAACGGCGTCAACGCCTACGCCAAGGTAGGCATGGAAACCGGCGTGCTTGCCGCCAGCCCGCATAAGCTCATCGTCATGCTGTACGACGGCGCGCTGGTGGCGCTGAACAATGCGCAGCTCAACATGAAGGCCGGGCGCATCGCCGAAAAAGGCAGGTCGATTTCACACGCCATCACCATCATCGACGGCGGCTTGCGCGCCAGCCTGGACAAAGGCGCCGGCGGCGAGATCGCCGAAGGCCTGGATTCCTTGTATGAGTACATGAGTTCGCGCCTGCTGATGGCCAACCTGAAGAGCGATGCATCCATCATCGATGAAGTGCAGCGCCTGCTGACCGACTTGCGCGACGCCTGGAACGCCATCGGCGATGCATCCGCCGGGTCCGCCGACCAGCCTTCCCAAGCCCCTATTCCCAACCTTGCGAGCGCCTGACCCATGATGACGAACCAGGAAATACTGTCGATCTATGAAGAGATGTCCGAGCTGACCGGGCAAATGCTGGCCGCTGCCGGCAAGAGCGACTGGGATCAGTTGACGCTGCTGGAAAAGCGCTGCGCCGCGCATATCATGACGCTGAAGCAGAACGAGCAGCCGCCGCAGGCGCTGGAAGAATCCAGCCGCCAGAAAAAAATGCAACTCATCAAAAAACTGTTGAACGACGACCGCCAGATCCGCGACCTGACCACGCCGTGGATGACGCATCTGTCTGCGCTGATCAACAATACCGGCAACCGCAGCCGCCTGGCGCTAGCCTACCGCAGCATCTGACGGGAGCTTAGAGCATGTTGCCGCAGGTCGGGACCAGGCAGACCGGCGCCAATATCGGGCCGGTCAATCCAACCGCGGCGGCGCCGGACGGCGCCAGCGCGGCGCGCCAGACCGCTTTCCAGAGTTCGCTGCAAAACCTGGTCGGCCAGAGCATGCAGGGCGAGGTGCTGGCCAAGCTGACCGACGGCAGTTCCCTGGTCAAGGTGGCCGGCTCTTCGGTGCGGATGATGCTGCCGGCCGAGGCCGAGGTCGGCAGCGAAGTGGCGATGACCCTGGTCGCGGCCTATCCCCGTCCCACCTTCCAGATCGGCGACAACGGTCGTCCCGGCGCCCCGGCCCAGCTGGTCTACCCGGAAGCGGACGGCGGCGAGACGGCCTCGGCGACTACCCAGATCGGCGCCCGCGCCGCGGCGGCGGCCGA